>JBFMAS010000381.1:0-23895 GCA_040755575.1 Thermodesulfobacteriota bacterium | reverse complement strand
ATCGGACGCCGCGTGCCGAGCCGCGACCCGGGCGCAGGGTGCGTCCGACCAGTGGGGGCCCGTATCGTTGACACGCCGGTAGGGCCCCGGATAGCCTCCGGACCGGTATGGCTGGCGGTCCCTGATCGACGGCAGCCCGGGGCGGCTCGGGTGAAGGGGGTGGCGTTGTGGGCGACGAGTCGTGGTCGGAACGACGGCAGGCAGCCGGCGCCGAGACCGAAGGCGCCGCAGCAACGCCGGCGCACGGCGCGCTGAGCGCCGCGCGAGCGGCAGCATCGTGCAGCAGCGGCACGACGCCGCGCTTTGCGGTCGCAGGTCAGGTGATCGGCCGCCGGCGAACGGTGTTCGCGGCGGTGCCCGTGGCGGTGATCCGCCCGAACCCGCTGCAGCCGCGGCAGCACTTCGACGACGCGAGCATCGACGAGCTCGCCGAATCGATCCGCGCGCGCGGACTCCTGCAGCCGATCATCGTGCGGCGGGAGGCGGACGGCGGCTACACGCTGATCGCCGGCGAGCGACGGTTGCGCGCCGCCGAGCGCGCCGGCGTCGGCCTCGTGCCGGCCATCCTCAGCGACGACGACCTCCTCGAGGTCGCCCTCGAGGAGAACGTGCAACGCGAGGATCTGTCGCCGCTCGAGGAGGCTGAAGCGCTGGCCGCGCTCGCCGCGGAACGCAGCCTCTCGCACGCCGACCTCGCGGAGATCATCCACAAGAGCCGGCCCTACGTGTCCAATACGCTCGCCCTGACCCGCCTGCCGCGCGACGTCAAGCAGGAGTACTTCGCAGACGGTGCCGTGGTGTCGCGAGAGATCCTGATCAGCATCGCGCGCCAGGAAGATCCGGAGAAGATGCGGGCTCTGTGGCGACGGGTCCGCATGGAAGCGCTCTCGGTGCGGACGTTTCGTGAACGCGAGCAGGCGAAGCGGACGCCGTCGCCAGCGGCAGACGCCCTACGTGCAATGCGCAAGCTGAACCGTGCCCTGCACGCCGTCACCGACCCAGGCTCCCTGCAAGAGGAGGAGGCGCAGATGCTGCGGCGCGCGTTGCTGCGCACGTCGCGGAACATCGCCCGCCTGCTCGCGGCGCTTGGCGGGGACGCCGGCGGCGCTGCCGCCGCTGCGGAGGAGCGCAGCGCAGAGCCGACACCGCTGCGACGCGTGGCGGCGGCCGCCGGCGACGCCGGGCCGGTGCTGGGCAGGGTCGTCTGGCCCGATCCCGTTTCTGCCCGCTTCAGGAGGTCGTCCTAGCTGCCGAAAGACGGTATGCAGGGGAAGGCGGGGAGGCGGAGTATGAACGCTGCGAAGAAGGTCGTCTACGTCGCCGGGGGACTTCTATGGGCAGCGCTTGCTGCGACGAGCGGCGCGCAGGAGCCGGTGCGGGTCGTCCATCCATGCGACGTCCCGGACCCCGAGCGGCCCTACGTGTGCGACATCGGCCCGCCGCAGCCGCTGTCGATGCGCAGCTTCAGGGAGATCCTGGCCAGCGACGGTGCGGTGCGTGCGGTCGTACGGCGCATCGGCATGCCGTACGCCGTCGAGATGCAGCGCGTGCGCGTCGAGGACCCGTGGTACAGCTGGGAGGTCCGCGCGTACTACCCCGAGTACAACCGCATGTACGCCTTCTCGCGAGCGTACATCCTCGGCGTCCCCGAGGTGTCGCTGCTGCGCTACGAGGGGCCGATCCCACCCGAGCGCCAGTGGCCGGCGGTCGTCCCGGTAGCGGGAGACGCCGAGAGCGCGGCGGCCCGCGCGGAGCGCGCCGCTGCGGAGGCCGAGGCGCTCGCCGACCGCGCCGAGCGCTACGCCGACCGCGCGGAGGCGATTGCGGATCAGGGCGCCCGCGACTTCACACGCTCGCTCTACAAGAACTGACGGCGGCGGCTCGGTCGTCGACGCTGTCCCGCGAGGAGCGTCGTTGCGCGCGCTGAGCTGGGATGGGGCGCGCCTGAGCGTGGTCGAGGACGCGCCGGAGCCGCGGGCACGGGGTGGCATGGCGGTCGTCCGCGTGCATCTGGCGGGCATCTGCTCGACCGATCTGCAGATCCTCCGCGGCTACATGGGCTTCCGCGGCACCCTCGGGCACGAGTTCGTCGGCGAGGTGGCGCAGGGGCCGGACCACCTCGTCGGACGTCGGGTCGTGGGCGAGATCAACTTCGCGTGCAATCGCTGCCCCGATTGCCGCGCCGGACGGCGCCGTCACTGCCCGGCCCGAACCGTGATGGGAATCCTCGGCGCGGACGGTGCGTTCGCAGACCTGGTCCGCGTGCCGGTCGAGAACCTCCACCTCGTGCCCGACGAGATCGACGACCTTCGCGCCGTGTTCGTCGAGCCGCTCGCCGCCGCGTCGTCGGCCGCGGCAGCCACCGCGGGGCAGTGCGGCGGCCGCTCGCTGGTGCTCGGCGCCGGTAAGCTCGGCCTGCTCGTGGCGCAGGTGCTGGCGTCGCGCGGCGACGACGTCCAGGTGCTGTGCAGAAGCGCGCGTGCTCACGAGGTGGGCAAAGCGCTGGGCCTCGCGACGCTGTCGCGAGAACGGACGCCGCGCGGCTACGACCTGGTGGTGGACGCGACCGGCGACGCCGGTGGGCTGGCGATCGCGCTCGAGCACGTTCGCCCCCAGGGAACGATCGTGCTCAAATCGACCGTCGCGGCACGGCACGATCTCAGCCTGGCGCCGCTCGTGATCAACGAGGTGAGCTTGATCGGCTCCCGCTGCGGCGACTTCCCGCCGGCGCTCGCCGCGCTCGCGACGAACCGGCTACGCGTCGAACCGCTGATCGACGCGGTCATGCCGCTCTCGCGTGGCATCGAAGCGGTTGAGCGCGCCGGGCAGCCCGGCGCGCTCAAGGTGCTCGTCGAAGTTTCGCGCTAGCGCTTCAGGCCGACTGACGCAGGTGCCGCTCGCGCAAGGTGATCGAGTGGCGCTTGCCATTCACGCGGCGGAAGGGGAACCGGTAGAGGCCGGATCGTCCGTTCATGCGCTCCTTGCGCCAGTTCTCGAGCCCGCGGCGAAGGGTCTCGGGCTCGAAGCGGAGCGCGGCGCAGATGTTCTCGAAGGAATAGGGCCAGGAGGTGTCCCTCGAGTTGATCCAGCTCTCCGCCTCTTCGAAGAGCCGCTGATTGCGGCGCCCCGGCTCGACGGCGAAGCGCTGGTAGGTGGCGACGGCGTCCTCCATCACGGCGAGCATCAGGCGGATCTCGGGGCGGTCGGTCGACTCGGCGCGGATGCGGTCGCGATGCTGATCGGGCGTGATCAGGTCCGGCTCGAACAGCCGAACGACGTTGTCCTCAGGCGCGGAGTACGCGGAATCCATATTGCCTCCCCTGGAGTTGGGCCGACTCGGCAGCAGGTTCCATGCCACGTGGTTCATGTCGTCCGATGAGCGCACCTGTTGATCCGGAGTCTGCGTCGTGTTGGATTGCGACAGCCTGAAGGGTCGGAGCGAACCCGACCTGTTGCGTTATGCCTCCCGCGGACAAACCGAAGCCTCCTCCTCCGCCGACGTTGAGCCGCCTCGCGGAGGACGCGCTCGTCGAGACTATCGACGGGCCCGTGAGGATCGTTGAGCTGGTCGGCAAGGTCATGCCCGTCCTGACCAGATTCCGCGACGGCCGACTCGGTTTCCGGATGATGCGCGAGATCCGGCCGATCGAGGAGACCGACCTGGTGGAGCTGGTGAACGGCGACGGGCAACGCGTCCGCCTGGGCGCCGAGCACGTCCTGGTGCGCGAGGACGGCAGCGAGGTGAAGGCTGCCGACGTGCGCCCCGGCGAGCGCCTCGAGCCCGGCTGGACCTATGAAGCGGGCTACGTACCGGCCGATGCGCCCGAGTACGCTCCCGACGTCCGCGGCAAGCCGTGGCAGCGAGCGCTGGTCGTCACCGGCGTGACCGGCGGCGGTCGCGGCACGGTGATCGGCTTCTCCGTCAACGAGACCAAGCGCTACTTCCTGACCTTCGGCGCGCTGAGCCGGGCCCAGGTCTGAGGACACGTCGCCGAACGGCGCAGCAAGAGCCGTGCGGCGCGGCGCAGCGCGAGGCATGCGCGTGAGTGCGGGGGCTGCGCGTGCACCGGCGTGAGGCGGATGTCGCGCAGGTCACCACCGCGGGCCGAGGCTCCGCTCGCGGCGCGGGCGTCGCTCGCGTGCCGGTCATCGTCGCGCTGGCACTGTCCCTTCCTGGTGTCGTGCCGGCGGCCGAGCCGCCCGGTACTCCTGCGTCGCAGGAAGCGCTCGCGCTGTGCCACCGCGCGCAGAGCGCACCGCCCGACGAGCGCGACGAGCTGCTGCGGGAGAGCCTCGAGCGCGCGGACGCCGCGGTCGCGGCGGACGACGGCGACGCGCTCGCCCATTTCGCGCGCTTCTGCGCGCTCGGTGAGCAGGCGCGGCGGTCGGGCGCCTCGCTCTCGAGCCTGGTCAAGCTGTGGTCGATCCGAGACGCGGTCGATCGTACGCTCGAGCTGGCGCCCGATTTTCCGGACGCTCTCCTCGGCAAGGGCGCGTTGCTCTCGTCGGTTCCTCGGCTGCTCGGCGGCGATCCGAAGGAAGGCGAGCGGCTCGTGCGACGGGCGCTCGACATGGAGCCCGACTACGTGGGCGCTCGCCTGTTCCTCGCCGAAGCGTTGCTCGAGGACGGACGCGATGCCGAGGCGAAGAAGGAGGCCGAGCGCGCTCTCGCATCTGCCGAGCGAAAGAACGACCCGCAAGGCGTCGCTGATGCCAGGCGCCTGCTCGCGTCGATCGCCGACGACGATTGAGCGAGCCGGCTAATCCGGCGTGCGAACGATCTCCAGCACCCGCCGGGCGTAGCGGGCGAGCATGTCGGCTTCGAGGTTCACCGGATCACCGACGTGCCTGACGGAGAGCGTCGTCACTTCGTACGTGTGCGGGATGACCGCGACGCCGAACGACGTGTCGTCGACGTCGCACATCGTCAGGCTGACGCCGTCGACGGCGATCGATCCCTTGTCGACCAGGAAGGGAGCGAGCTCGCGCCCGGCCTCGACCCGGAGCGAGAAGCCGTCGCCCGCCGGATCGAACGTCTTGACCCGTCCGACTCCGTCGACGTGACCGAATACGAAGTGGCCGCTCACGCGGTCTCCGATCCGCAGAGAACGCTCGAGGTTCACTCGATCCCCCGTGCGCAATGCGCCCAGGGTCGTGCGCCTCAGGGTCTCGCCACTCAGATCCGCCACGAAGCCCGTTGCGGTGCGCTCGCGGACGGTCAGGCAAACGCCGCTCGTGCAGATGCTCTCACCGAGCGTCAGGCTGGATGGGTCGAGGCCTCCGTCGACCGCGAGCCGCGCACCCTCTCCGCGGTGCTCGAGCGCCGCCACGGTCCCCACCGCCTCGATGATGCCGGAGAACACGGTCGCCGCGGTCTTCAGCCCGTGCGAACGCGTCCGATCAACGCGTCGGCTCCTGGGTAGCTCGCACGCCGGGCAGGGCGAGCGCGTCCTTCTCGCGCGCCGCCAAGCCGTCGAGGAACTGCTGGTTCGGCTGCAGCACCTCGAGCGGGGCGGCGCCGGTGGCCACCGCCTTGACCAGCGAGGCGAAGTCGACCACTTCGGCCCGCCAGGTCGCCGCCGATTGGGCGCGCAGGTTCTCGATCAACCGGCGGTCGCGCTCGGCGAAGTAGAGGTCCTCGCGTGCATGCTCGAGGTCGCGCAGCTTGTCGCCCAGCCGATCCTTCTCGGAGTTCGGAGCCATTGGGCCCTCATTTCCCGGCGCCCTTCGCCGGATCGATGCTGCCGCGCAGCGGGTACAGCCGGGGGGTCATCGATGGATGCGACGCGAGCAACGGCAACCCGACCGCCGTGATCACCACCCCGAGCACCGCCCAGAGGAAGGTGGCATTCACGATGCCGAGCACCACCATCAGCAGCCCCCAGACCGTGATCGCGACCGAGGCGGCGAAGCGCGCGGCGTACAGCATGGCCGCTCCCGGATACCACGCACCCCGACATGGCACCAGCCGTTGTTGGTGGCCGGCCGACGCACGTCCGGGGTGGGCGTCGCGTACGCGGCCGCCGAGCGACGGCAAATGTTGTCGCGTCCCGGTTCGTGGTTAGCTTGGGCGTGGTTGCCGCGCTGCGGCGCCAAGGAGGGTGCTCGATGGATCTCAATCGGCTGACGGAGAAATCCCAGGACGCACTGCGCGCGGCGCAATCGCTCGCCAGCCGACGGCACAACCAGGGAGTCGACGTCGAGCACCTGCTGGCGGCGCTACTGGATGACGAAGGGGGCTTGGTCGGGACGATCGTCACGCGGGCGGGCGCCGACCCTCGGAGGCTGCGCGAAGCCCTCGAGCGCGCTCTGCAGAAGATCCCCCAGGTGACGGGAACCGGCGCCGAGTCGGATCAGGTGTACGTCACGCAGCGCCTCGCGCGGCTCCTCGACCGGGCCGAGGCCGAAGCCAAGGGTCTCAAGGACGACTACGTCAGCGTCGAGCATCTCTTGCTGGCCATGCTGACCGAGTCCGGTGCCGCGGGAGCGGCGCTCAAGGAGGTCGGGCTCACCCGCGACAAGGTCCTGCAGGCGCTGCAGAGCGTACGTGGGAGCCAGCGCGTCACCAGTCAGAACCCCGAGGCGACGTACGAGGCGCTCGAGAAATTCGGCCGTGACCTGACCAAGCTCGCGGCCGCCGGCAAGCTCGACCCGGTGATCGGGCGCGACGAGGAGATCCGGCGCACGATCCAGGTCCTGTCGCGACGCACCAAGAACAACCCCGTGCTCATCGGTGAGCCCGGCGTCGGCAAGACGGCGATCGTCGAGGGTCTCGCGCAGCGGATCGCGCGCGGCGACGTTCCGGAGGGCCTGAAGGGGCGCCGCATCATCGCGCTCGACATGGGAGCGCTGGTCGCCGGGGCGAAGTTCCGCGGTGAATTCGAGGAGCGGCTGAAGGCCGTGCTGAAGGAGGTGCAGTCGTCCGAGGGCGAGATCATCCTGTTCATCGACGAGCTGCACACCGTGGTCGGTGCGGGTGCGGCGGAAGGCGCGATGGACGCCTCGAACCTTCTCAAGCCGATGCTCGCGCGCGGCGAGCTGCACTGCATCGGTGCGACCACGCTCGACGAGTACCGCAAGCACATCGAGAAGGACGCCGCCCTCGAGCGGCGGTTCCAGCCCGTGATGGTCGGCCAGCCGACGGTCGAGGACACGATCTCGATCCTGCGCGGGCTCCGCGAGCGGTACGAGGTACACCACAAGGTTCGCATCAAGGACTCGGCGCTGGTCGCGGCCGCCGTGCTGTCGAACCGCTACATCAGCGACCGCTTCCTGCCCGACAAGGCGATCGACCTCGTCGACGAGGCGGCGGCCAAGCTGCGCACCGAGATCGACTCGATGCCGGCCGAGATCGACGAGATCTCGCGCCGCACGATGCAGCTCGAGATCGAGCGTGAGGCGCTGCGCAAGGAGACCGATCGCGCGTCGCGCGAGCGCCTCGAGCGTCTCGAGAAGGAGCTCGCCGACCTGAAGGAGGAGGAGCGTCGGCTGCGCGCGCAGTGGGAGCAGGAGAAGGGAGCACTCGGCGGTGTCGCCGAGCTGCAGAAGAAGCTCGAGGCGGCCCGGCTCGAGTACCAGAGGGTGAGCCGTCCGGGCGTCGACTACGACCCGGCGCGCGCGAGCGAGCTGCAGTACAGCGTCATCCCGAGCCTCGAGAAGCAGATCGCGGCGGGCGAGCAGGGCGGCGGGTCGCGCCTGATCAAGGACCACGTGGACGCCGACGACATCGCCGAGGTGGTCGCGCGCTGGACTGGCATCCCGGTCGCGAAGCTCATGGAAGGTGAAGCGCAGAAGCTGCTGCGGCTCGAGGAGCACCTCCACCAGCGCGTGATCGGACAGGATGAGGCCGTGCGCGCCGTCGCCGACGCCGTCCTGCGAGCGCGCTCCGGGCTGGCGGACCCGAATCGGCCCGTCGGCTCGTTCATCTTCCTCGGCCCGACGGGCGTCGGGAAGACCGAGCTCGCGCGGGCGCTGGCGGAGTTCCTGTTCGACGACGAGCGCTCGATGGTCCGCATCGACATGTCGGAGTACATGGAGAAGCACTCGGTCGCGCGCCTGATCGGTGCGCCGCCCGGCTACGTCGGCTTCGAGGAGGGCGGACAGCTCACCGAGGCCGTGCGACGCCGACCGTTCGCGGTGGTGCTGTTCGACGAGATCGAGAAGGCACACCCCGACGTGTTCAACGCGCTGCTGCAGATCCTCGACGACGGCCGCTTGACGGACGGGCAGGGGAGGACGGTCGACTTCAAGAACACCGTCATCATCATGACCTCGAACGTCGGCAGCCAGCTCATCCTCGCGCGCGGTGCGGCGCTGTGGGATCCGGACTCGCCGGCCTACCAGGAGATGAAGGAGGAGGTGCTCGACGCCTTGCGCCAGCACTTCCGGCCGGAGTTCTTGAACCGGGTGGACGAGATCGTGGTCTTCCACGGCCTGACCCGCGAGCACCTGTCGAAGATCATCGAGATCCAGCTGCAGCGGATCCGGCAGCGCCTTGCCGAGCGGCGCATCGAGCTCGACCTCACGCCGGCGGCGGTCCAGCACTTCGTCGACGTGGGGTACGACCCGGTCTACGGCGCCCGTCCGCTGAAGCGCGTTCTGCAGCGCGAGATCGAGACCGAGCTCGGCCGACGGATCCTGGCTGGCGAGATCGGCGAGCGCTCGCGCGTCGTGGTCGACTGGGATGGCGGGAGGCTCGCCTTCACGACGCAGCCGCTCGCCGAAGCGGCCTGAGCGCGAGCGCGCGTGGGACCCGCGAAGGCCGCTTGACATCCGGTCAAACGGCTGGATTAGCTGGCGTTTCGGGCCCGCCGATGGATGCGCGGACGAAGATCCTGGAGACCGCGACGCGCCTGTTCGCGACCCACGGCTACGACAGCACGTCGCTGTCGCACGTCGCTCGTGCGGCGAGCGTCAGCAAGGCGCTCATCTTCTGGCACTTCGAGACCAAGGAGAACCTGTTCAAGGCGGTCCTCTCCCGCACCATCGAGCCGTACTCGCTCGACATCGACGACCTCGAGGGGATGAGCGAGCCGGAGCAGCTCAAGCGCCTCATCGACCTCTACTACGAGTTCGTCACCGAGAACGTGTTCTCGGTACGGTTCTTCCTGAGCCTCTTCCTGCGGGAGGAGAAGCGACCGGACACGCTGTTCGGCAAGATCCTCGACCTCTATCGCCTCTACCAGCAGCTCCTCGGCGACGTGATCACGCGCGGGCAGGAGCGCGGGACGCTTGCGAAGGAGGTCAACCCGACGCTGCACGCGGCGCTGATCCTGAGCACGCTGAACGGGATCCTCGTGCAGGGGTTCATGGGCGAGTCGGACCCGCTCGCCCCGGTGAGCCTGGTCGACCAGCTCAAGTCGACGCTCGTTGACAGACTGAAGATCCAGTGAAAATGTCGGCCGGCGTGAGCCCACCTCGTGAGGCACGCCAGCGCGCGGAGGGACCGGAGGTGGGTGCGGGGCACTCCATGCGCGACTGGGTCCGTTCGATGGCCGACAAGGCGCTCCAGAAGGTGGAGGCCCAACCACGTGCACCGCGCCGCGGCAACCGCGAGAAGGAGCTGTTCGCCCTCCGCGCGAAGCAGGTGAAGGACCTCTTTCAACGCATGGAGTCGCTGTCGCAGGCGATCAACAAGGAAGCCTCGAGCACCTTGATCAGCGCGCAGCGATCGATCAGCGCGAAGAACCTGGGCGGCATCGAGGTCCCCGACGCCGCGCGACTCGTGCTCAAGTTCCTCGACCGCCGCCTCGAGGTGGTGGTGAACCCCCTGCAGAGCGTCGGAGGGCGGCCCGTCCCGATCGGCGGCCTCGCCTCGGCGTCGGTGATCCAGTACGACGCCAGCGACCCGACCGGGGCCGACTGGTTCGACGTCATGCTGCGCGAGGACGGTTGGCATCGCAAGATGCACGACAACGAGCCCGGCCCGGCCGCGCTCGCCGACAAGGACTTGCGCAAGCTGATCGAGTGGCTGATCTCCTGAGCGATTCCGCTCAGCGCCCGCGCAGCTGCAGGTAGAACGACAGCAGGGTGTAGTACGCGGGGTAGAACAGCGACAGCGTCGCGAGGCCGACGGCCCGCTCGGGAACCCGCAGCAGGACGATCGCGACCATGACGCCCCACGCCACGCCGAGGACCACCGTGGCGCCGCGCAGCCACGTCATCCGCGAAGGGTAGAGGAAGCGCAACGGCGCGAAGACGAGAACGGCGAGCACGAGCGTGATCCAGGCGCACACCGTCGGCGGGGCATCGAACACCCAGAGGTAGAGCGCCACGATGTTCCAGTACGACGGGAAGCCGGTGAAGAAGTGGTCGGGGGTCTTGGCGTCGGCGTGGCAGAACCGGTAGGCCGATGCGAGGAGGGCGACACATGCCGCCACCAGGCCGAGCGTTCCGGCGAGCAGTCCGACGCGAACCAGCAGCACGAGCGGAACGACGACGAACGTCAGGTAGTCCACGATGTCGTCGAGCTTCGCGCCGTCGAACTGCGGCAGGTAGCGCTTGACGCCGGCCAGCCGCGCGAGCATGCCGTCCGACGCATCGATCACCACCGCGGCATAGAGCCAGAAGAACGCGGCTCGCAGGTCGCCGGCAAAGAGAGCGTACAGCGAGGCGAACGCCGTCAGGACTCCGCTCGCCGTGTAGAAGTGAACCGCCCAGCATGCGACGAGGCGGAGAGCTCCCGGCGAGGCGCTCCGGCCGCGAGCGGTCACTGCGTCACCCGCAGGAGGCTGCCATCGGGCAGGGCCATCAGGATCGAGCCGTCCGCTTCGGCGAGCATCGGCACCGCATCGAGATGCGTCCGCCCGGCTGCCGCCGGCAAGCCGTGCACGAGGCGCACCTGCGCGCCGTCGGTACCGATCCGTATCAGGCTCCCGGTGCGACGTTCGACGACGAACAGGCGTCCCGCGGGATCCACCGCGATCCCGGCCGGACCCGCAAGCCCGCTCGCGACCACGCTCGGCGCGATGCCCTCGCGGAGCGCGAGGACGCGTCCCCCGTCGGGCTCGACGGTCAGGACCTCGCTGCCGCGCAACGCGAGCCCGACCGGCGACAGGAGGCCGCTCGCGAGCGGGCGCGTCGAGCCGTCGACATCGACGCGGACCACGCGTCCCGCACCGCCGTCGAGGACCAGCGCACCCCCGAGCGGCGACGCGACGACGCTGGTCGGCCGGTCGAAGCCGCCGGCGACCTTGCTGCTGGTACGCGCGGCAAGGTCGACGCGGTGCACCTCGCCGAGGTGTGGGACGGTGATCCAGGCGAAGCCGCCGCGGGCCAGCGCGATCCCGTAGGGTGGCGGGATGGGGTCGATCGCGGTGGCGGCGACGACGTCGAAGGTCGCGCCGCGAAGCCGCTTGATCGACACGCCGTCGCTGAGCAGCACCGCTCCGCCGCTCTCGGTCAAGCCGTGCGGCGCGGCGAGGCCGGGCGCCACGAGCGCGCGCGACTCGGTCGGCCAGGGCTTGAACGCGCGGATCTCGCCGCTGAGGAAGCTCGACACGAGCGCAGACTCGCCGCAGGTCGTGAAGCCGTCGAGTCCGGGTGCGAGACGCGCGAGGACCTCACCGGCCCCGGACGCGGTGGGCGAGACGCCGAGCGAGTGAATCGTGCCGGTCGCCGCGTCCAGCACGACGATCGAGCCGTCCGGCGCGCGCTTCGCAGCGACCGGCGCACGTAGACCGCTCGCCAGCACCTCGCTCGTCCCTCGATCGACATCGAGGCGCACCACCCGGCCGGCCGCGAGCAGCGGCACGATGAGCGAGCCCGGTCCGTCGGACGTCATGGCGTTCGGGCAGCCGAGGTCGCGCGCGATCGGTCGCGGAGGTGCGACGCCCGCCGGGTCGATCTCGAACAGGCCGTCGCCGAGAAGGCAGGCGCCGACGAACAGCCGTCCCGAGGGATCGCGCGCGATGCCGTTCACCCCGGCCACGCCGCGAGCGACGACCGACCAGCTTCCGCGGACGTCGCGCCGCCACACCTCGCCCGCCGCAGCCGCCGTCACGTAGAGGTTGCCGTCGTCGTCGAACAGCAGATCGTCCGGGCCCGCGAGCCCCGAGGGCATCGTGAGGAACTGCACGGCGCCGCTCGGCGACACCTCCGCGACCCGGTCACCGAGCGCCTCGGCAACGAACAGCCGGCGCTCGAAGCAGGCGAGCCCGTTCGCGCCGCGCAGCGGCGTCGGCGGGTGGATGACCGTCAGCTTGGCGGGTGGGATCGCGACGGGTGCATTGGCCGCCGATGAGGATGCCGCCTCCGACGACGCGAGAGCACGGGCGAGCGCGGCACGCGTAGCGTCGTCAACCGACCCGCGGCCGAAGCACGCCGGGAGGACAAGCATCGCCAGCGCCGCCGCGACGGCGCCGCTTTTCAAGCGAGCCGCTCGTAGGGATGCGTCAGGGCTCGCCGTAGCGACGCCGCGATGCGCGCGCCGGTGACGCCGTCGATGAAGCGGTGGTCGAATGTGCAGCCGAGCGTCAGGATCGGTCGGATGAGGATCTGGTCTCCCACCACTGCAGGACGGCGCTGGATGTTGTTCACCAGCACCACGATCGGCACGCGGCTGAACGGCACGAGCGGCGCCAGCGCGAGCCCGAGCCCCGCGTCGACCAGGCCGATGCTCGTCACCATCGCGCTGCCGAACTGGTCGTAGGCGACACCGAACCGGCTCAGATCGAGCCCGAGGTCGTAGGTCAGATAGCTCACCGTGCGCATCGCGGGACCGAGCAGCCAGTCCGGGATGCGCGCGAGCGTTGCCTTCGACTTCTCGACCTCGCGGTCCTTGCGGGCGCGCACCTGCGCGACGCGCGAGTTGAGCTGCTGTGCGATGTCGCGCAGCGGCATGCGATCGACGCTGCACAGCTTGACGCCCGAGAGATCGCGTCCGTCCTCGCTCGCGACCTGGCAGAAGATGTCGACCTCGTCGCGCTTGTACAGGCGCCGTCCGATGACGAGCCCGTTGCCGTCCGGATAGTCCCGCAGGCCGAGCGCCAGAGCCTTGGCCACGAGATGGGTCACCGTCACGTGGGTGCCGTCGGCCTCGCGCAGGCGCTCGATCAGCGCCAGGGAGTCCGTCATGTCGACCTCGATGGTGCCGTACACCGTCGGGTTGTCGGGTGGGCTCCACGTCGCCATCGCGAGGCGACGCCAGCTCGTCGCGTTCGTCACCCGCGAGTACGCGGGCTTGCGTCGCGGCGCGACGTCGGCCGGCGAGGAGGACGCGTCCTCCGTGCGGGCTGCGGCGGCGTTGCTCGGCTTGTGTAGCGAACTCACGACACGCTCCTGTTGGCCTTAAGATTCCGGCCCTGATATGCGATGTAACGGATGAAGGGGGATCTATGAAACTTCGTCGACGACTGCTGGCGACGGGGACTGCGCTCGCTCTGCTGGCGTGTGTCGCCACCCCGGCCCGCGCCCAGGGCCAGTACGACGACGGTCAAGCACATCCGCTTCGCGTCGTGGCCTACCTCGTCGCCCCGGCGGGCTTCCTGGCCGAATGGCTCGTGACGCGTCCCCTCTTCCGCCTCGTATCTCAGGACGATACCGCACCGATCTTCGCCTACACGCCGCAGGGTGGCTTCGACTACGAGACGTACGAGGAAGGTCTGTCCACGGGCGTGACGTTCGAGAGCCCGTACAAGGTGATGCAGCAGCAAGGCTCTCCTCCCTGATTGCGATGGCCGCGACGGTCGCGGGCCTCAAGGCACCACCTCGAGCGGTGCGAAGCGCGCGATCAGCTTCTTGATTCCTGCGCGCTCGAACTGCACGGTCAGCTTGACGCCGACCCCCGTCCCCTCGCTGCGGCGGACCACGCCCTCACCGAACTGCGGGTGGCGCACCCGGGTGCCGATGCGCAACGACGTTCCGGCATCGGCTTCCTGACTCACGCTGTAGTCGATCTCGGGCTCGCTGTTCAGCGTGACGCTGCGTCCGAGCGCGCGCCGCGTGGTCACCGCCGTGAACTCGTCGCTCGGCTCGACCCAGGTGTGCTCGCGCTCACGACGTTCCTCCAGCGGTGAGCCGACGGCGCGCACGAGATCGGCCGGGATCTCGCGCAGGAAGCGCGACGGCGGGTTCTGCTGGCTCGCGCCGAACAGCATTCGGTGCCGCGCGCGCGTCAGGACGAGCTGCTCGCGCGCGCGCGTCATGCCGACGTAGCAGAGACGCCGCTCCTCCTCGAGGCCGCCCTCGTCGAGCGCGCGCGAGTGCGGAAAGACGCCCTCCTCCATGCCGACCAGGTAGACCACCGGGAACTCGAGCCCCTTCGAGTTGTGCAGCGTCATGAGGGTCAGCGCGGCCCGGCGGCCGTCCGCCTCGTCGATGTCCGACACCAGGGCCGCCCGCTCGAGGAATGCCTCGACGGCGCTTGCGCCGCGCGGCGCGTTGTCCATCGCGTCGAGCTCGCGCGCCGCACCCACCATCTCGTCCAGGTTGTCGGCGCGAGCCTCCGCCTCCTGCGTCCCCTCACCGCGGAGCCGCTCGAGCATGCCCGACTCGTGCAGCAACATCTCGATGACCTCGGCCATCGACAGCTCGTCCAGCGCCGCGCGGAGCCGGCCGATCATCGCCCAGAACTCGACGATCCGACCGCGGCTCGCAGCCGCGAGGGGGATCTGCTCGTCGCCCGCGAGGCCGTCGAGCACGTACGCGAGCGGTACACCGCGGCGCCGTCCCGCTTCGACCAGCACCCCGAGCGACGCCGCTCCGATGCCGCGCGTCGGTACGTTGATCACGCGCGCCAAGCTGACGTCGTCCGCGGCATTGACCAGCAGGCGGAGGTACGCGAGGACGTCCTTCACCTCCTTGCGGTCGTAGAACCGCGTGCCGCCGATCAGGACGTAGCGCAGGCCGCGCAACAGCAGCTCCTCCTCGAGCACGCGGGATTGCGCGTTGGTGCGGTAGAAGACGGCGACGTCCGAGGGTGCTCGACCCGACGCGAGCGCCCGCTCGATGCCGGCGGCGACATAGCGCGCCTCTGAGCGATCGTCCGGCAACGTGGCGACAGTCACCTTGTCGCCCGGGCCGTTGTCGGTCCACAGCGTCTTGCCGTGACGGTCCGCGTTGCGCCGGATGACGGCGCTCGCCGCGGCCAGGATGTTCCCCGTCGAGCGATAGTTCTGCTCGAGGCGGATCACGTGCGCGTCCGGGTAGTCGCGCTCGAAGTCGAGGATCGCGCGCACCGTGGCGCCGCGGAAGCCGTAGATCGACTGGTCGTCGTCGCCGACCACGCTCAGGTTGCCGCGAGCGCCGGCGATGTGACGGACCAGCTGGTACTGCGCGAGGTTGATGTCCTGGTACTCGTCGACCAGCACGTGACGGTAGCGCGTGCGATACGCGGTACGCGCAGCGTCGTTCTCGGCCAGCAGGCGCACCATCGCGGTGATCAGCGAGCCGAAGTCGAGCGCACCGGCGCGCTTCAGCAGGACCTCGTAGCGCATCGCGCCGCGCAGCAGCGCCTCCATCCGCTGGGGGCCGGCGAAGCTCTCGTGGCGGTCGAGCGGCTCGGCGGCATTTCTCCGACGCTCGATGTAGGCGCGCAGCGCCGCCGCGGTGAGCACGTGCTCGCTGATCTCCGCTTCGGCGAGCGCGCGCCGGCAAAGTGCGAGCTGATCCGCCTCGTCGTAGATCGCGAACCCGGACGGCAGGCCGAGCTTCGGCGCCTCGCGACGAAGCCAGCGCGCGCACACCGCGTGGAACGTCCCGACCGTCAAGCCGCGGACGTCGTCGCCGAGCAGCAGCTCGAGACGCTCCCGCATCTCGCGCGCCGCCTTGTTGGTGAAGGTGACGGCGAGGATCTGCTCCGGCTTGGCGCCTCGCTCGGCGATCAGGTGCGCGACGCGGTAGGTGAGGACGCGGGTCTTGCCGCTGCCGGCGCCTGCGAGAACGAGCAGCGGCCCGTCGCCGTGCAGCACTGCTTCCTGCTGCGGCGGATTGAGTGCAGCGAGATCCATCACGCGAGCCGCGCACCCTAGCGGACGCCCGATGAAAGAAAAGTGGCGAGCGGCCGGGATCGCGGGTTAACCTTCGCCGTGCCCGCGTACGAGCGCAAGGACGCCGTCTACCGCCGCGCGAAGCGCGAGGGGTTTCGCTCGCGGGCCGCGTTCAAGCTCGAGGAGCTCGACGCGAGCTTCGCGCTGCTGAAGCCCGGCATGCGCGTCGTCGACCTCGGGTGCTGGCCCGGTGGATGGCTCCAGGTGTGCGCCGACAGGGTCGGACCGCGCGGACGCGTCGTCGGGCTCGACGTCGCGGAGACCGCCGAGGTGGCTCGCCCGAACGTCGTCGCGCTCGTCGGCGACGTCCACGACGACGCGGTCGTCAGTCGCGTACGCGACGCCCTGGGGGGCCCGGCCGACGTCGTCCTGTCCGATCTCGCGCCGAAGCTGAGCGGCATCGCGACGACCGACGCCGCCCGCCACGCGGACCTGGTGCGCCGAGCGATCGAGCTGGCGCGCGCCTGGCTCGTCCCGAACGGGGCGCTGCTGGTGAAGCTGTTCATGGACGCCGAGTATCAGGCGCTCGTGCGCGACCTGCGGGCAGCCTTCGCGACGGTGAAGACACGCAAGCTCAGTACCACGCGCAAGGGATCCGCCGAGCTGTACGCTTGCGGACGCGGCTTGAAAGAGGCCGCGCCGGCGACGTAACCTGCCAAGGATCGCTGCCTCCCAGCCTCGACATCCGGAGGAGCCGGCTCGGCCGGATCCGATCTCGTGAGGTGAGGGGCGCTACCTCGGTCACCGTCGGCGGTTTGACGTTCGGCGAGGCAGGTAGTCGGCCCGGGGGTCGAGGAAAGATCGATTGCTCCGTTCTCCGCATAGGCTGCGCCGCACTTTGCCGCTCCTCGCGGCGCTCGCCGCCGTGCTGTCCGTGGCCGGCCTGGCGAGCGCTCGGGCCAGCAACCCGAGCCACATCCTGGTGATCGAGGACGACGGCCGCATCCTGACGCCGCCCGATCCCGTGCCGCTCGCGGGGCGCAGGCTCTCCTTCACGCCGCTCGTCAACGGCGGCTACGCGACGCACCTCGGCCCCGCCCGCGGGCTTTTGCGACCGGGCACGCGCATCGACTTCGACGATTCGGCCTCGGCCGCCCGCGTGCAGCTCAGAACGCCGTTTGCCTTCTACGGGGAGCTCCATACGGAGGTCTTCATCCATGCGCAGGGCGCGTTGAGCTTCGGCGAGCCCATCGCCGCGTCGCCGCGCGCCGCCGCCGGCGGTGAGCTGCTGCCGGGCTTGCTCGGCGGCCCCCCCGTCGTGGCTGCGCTCTGGAACGAGCTGCAGACCGCGGGCCTCGCCGCCGCCAAGGGCGTCTTCGTCGACCAGCGCGACGACGCGCTCGTCGTCACCTGGTACCAGGTGCCGTCGGTCCGGCCGGCCGCAGGCGACAACACCTTCCGCATCACGCTGTCGAGCGACGGCGGGATCGACGTCGACTACGGCCCTCTGGCGACGCGCTGGGGGGTGGTCGGCCTGTCGCCGGGAGCCGCGCGGCAGACCGTGCGCATGGTCGACTTCGCCGCGACCCCGGACATCGCGCCGCGGCAGGCGGCGCTCGCCTGGTACCGCGACCTGCCGATGCTCAACGAGATCGCACTCGCGCGCCGGGTCTACGAGCGGATCCCCGACCGTTTCCAGTTCCTCGGCGTGTTCACGACGCAGCCGGTCGACGGGCCGAGCCCCGTGTGGAGCACGACGGTGCAGAATGCCGAGCGCGGCATCGGCATGCCGATCTTCGACCACAGCGCGCTGTTCGGCAGCCGAGCGCTCGAGCACGTCGTCGTGATGAACGACCTCGCGTTCTACGACGACGACCCGCTACGGCCGCCGCGGCTGCCGAGGTACGCCTACGCGCCGTCGACCCTCGCCGTGCTGGCGCACGAGACCGGGCATCGCTGGCTCGCCTACGCCGGCGCCATCGATGCCGACCTCGCCGGCACGGACGGCCACTGGAGCTACACGTTCGCCAGCGGCGCCTCCTTCCTCGGGGGCAACGAGCTGCACGAGAACGAGGACGGATCCTTCACGACCGTGGCGTCGATGCGGTCCTACGGCGCCCTCGACCTCTACCTGATGGGCCTCGCGCCGCCGGAGGACGTCGAGGGCTCGTTCGTGGTCGACGACGCGTACGACTTCGTGCCCGAGCGCAGCCGCGGCGGCGAGTGGCTCGACGCCGACTCGCATCCCGAGGACGGCGTGACGTTCAAGGGGACGCGGCGCGACGTCACGGCGGAGGGCGTGATCGAGCGTGCCGGCGTGCGCGAGCCCGACTCGACGCGAGCACGCCGTAGCTTCCGCATGGCGATGGTGCTCGTGGTGCCAGCCGGCACGCAGCCGGACCCCGCGCAGGTCGCGAAGCTCGAGCGGATCCGGCGTGGCTTCGGTCCGTTCTTCGCGGCCGCCACCGGCCACCGGGCGCGGATGCAGACCTGGCTGCCCTACGTCGACGACAATCTGCCGGTCCAGCCGGATGCCGCCCTGATCTCCGGACGTCCGCGGCTGCTCGACGCGAGCGTGCACGGTGACGCCGCCGGCCGGAGCGAGGTGGTGCTCGACTACGCCGACTACGATGCCGACCTGACGTCGCTCGAGGTCACGACCGACGCGAGCCGCGGCATGGCGCCCACCGTGGTCGACGTCGCGCTCGGGACGGTCGGCAACCGCCGCGGCTCGGTGTCGTTCGCCCTGCGCGACCTGCCGGCCGACGCCACGGCGCTCGACCTTTCGCTGGTCGACAACCGCGGCCTGCGGAGTCGGGCTCTCGTCCGCTTGCCGGTCGAGGAGTCGGCCGGCGTCGTGGCCGCACGGTAGCGCGGGCTGCGCGCGCTGCGCTGCGCGGTTCAGCGCAGGTACGCGATCGTCGCGCCGCCGCCCCCGGTACGTCGGTCGGCCTGCTCGAAGCGGCTGACGTAGGGCGATCCCGCGAGGTACTCGCGGATCGCCTCACGCAGCGCGCCCGTTCCCATGCCGTGGCTGATCCGTACGCTCGTCTGGTCCTCGAGCACCGCCTGGTCGAGGAACGACTCGAGCTGGTCGAGCGCGCTTTGCACGCGGCTGCCGACCAGGTTGATCTCGCGCATCGCGATCGCCTGCGAGCGCGACTCGTGCGGGGGCTCTTCGTGCTCGATCTCGACTCGCGTCGGCACCGCCCGGACTGGCGCACGACGCACCGGCGGGACGCTGGTCGACGATTCGCCGACACGACGGAGCTGCGCGAGCGGCACGTCGAAGCGCACGGTGCCGCGCGCCACGTGCGCGCGCTCGCCGGAGATCGACTCGAGGCGGCCGCGCAGCCCGCTGCCCGCCACCTGCACCTCCTCGCCGATCCGAGGCGGCGAGCCGGCCTGCTCCGTCTCTCCCGCGGCGCTGCCGCCGGCGGCGACCTTGCGCTCCTGGTCGCCGATGCTCGACCGCTGCGCGTTGCCGAGCTGGCGGAGGCGGCGGCCGAGTTCCTGCGGCCGCTGACGCGCCTCGTCGAGCATTCGTTGCCCCTCGCGACGCAGCTCGTCCGCGAAGCGACGCGCCTCGCCGAGCTCCTCGGCCCAGCGCCGGCGGCGCTTGTCCTGCAGCTCCTCGAGCAGCGCGACCTGCTCGGCGCGCGCGGTGGCGAGGCGCTCCCGCTCGGCGGCCGCCGCGCTCGCCTCCTCGTCGTAGCGGCGACGCTCGGCTTCGAGCGCGGCCGCGGCGGCGGCGAGGTCGGCGGCAAGGCTCTCCCGCGCTCGCTCCGCCGCGTCGAGCAGGTGTGGCGGGAAGCCCAGCCGGCGCGCCATCTGCAGCCCCAGGCTCGGTGCGATGCTGCGATACACCAGGCGGTAGCGCGGCGCGAAGGTCTCGGGGTCGAAGTCCACTGCTGCGACCTGCGCGCCCGTGCGCGCGAGCGCGAAGGCCTTGATGCTCTGGAAGTGCGTCGTCGCGAGCACGCGGCTCCGGCGGCGCAGCAGCTCGTCGAGCAGCACCCGCGCCAGCGCCGCGCCGTCCTCCGGGTCGGTCCCGGTCCCGGGCTCGTCGAGCAGCACGAGCGACCGCTCGGCCGCGCCGTGCAAGATCTCGACGACGTTGCGCACGTGCCCAGAGAAGGTCGACAGGTCGCCGGCGACGTTCTGCGGATCTCCGATGTCGGTCCACACGGCATCGAACACGGGCAGGTGCGTATCGCGGTCGCCGAGCACCGGGATGCCCGACTGCGCCATCAGCACGGCGAGCCCGAGCGTCTTCAGCGCGACGCTCTTGCCGCCGGTGTTGGGGCCGCTGATCACCAGCAGGCGGGTGTCGTCGTCGAGGACGACGTCGACCGGCGTCACCTCGCGGCCCGTGAGCTCGAGCAGAGGGTGGCGCGCCTGGCCGAGCCGCACCGACTCCTCCCCGACGGCCGGGCAGACGGCGCGGTGCTGGCGCGCGAAGGCAACTCGTGCCGCCAGCGTGTCGAGCTCCGTCAAGGCGGCGAACGCCTCCGCGAGGGCCTCTCGCTCGGCTCCCACCGCGGACGTGATCTCGGCGAGGATGCGCGCCTCCTCCTCTTCCTCCTCGCGAGCGGCGATCAGCAGCCGGTTGTTCGACTCGACCGCGAACAGCGGCTCGACGAACAGCGTCTCACCCGATGCCGAGCGGTCCTGCACGATGCCGGGCAGCTCGGACGCCGCTTGCGCGCGCACCGGGACGACGAAGCGGCCGTTGCGGACCGTGACGTAGTCCTCGGCGATCGCGCTCGATCCCTGGCCCTGGCGGAGCAGGCGCGCGAGGCGGCGCTCGATCTCGGCACGCAGCTCGCGCAGCTCGCGGCGCAGCGCGCGCAGCGTCGGGCTCGCGCCGTCGCGCAGCTGGCCCTCCTCGTCGAGCGCGCTCGCGAGGAGGCGGTCGAGCTCGGGCAGCGCGTGCAGCGAGCCCAGGTAGCGCAGCAGCAGCGGGTAGCCCGCCGCCCGCGCGCGGATGAAGCCGCGCATCCGGCGGACGGTCGCGAGCGTCGTCGCGACCTCCGTGAGGTCGCGGCCGGAGAGCCGCGCCCCCGCCGTCGCCGAGACGGCGAGGTGCGGCCGGATGTCGGGGAAGGCACCGAGCGGTGCCGGTTCCTCCTCGGTGATGGCACGCAGCTGCTCGACGCGCGCGAGCTCGTCGCGCACGACGCTCGGAGTCGTCGCCGGCAGGAGCGCGAGACAGGCCTCGCGCCCCGAGTCGGAGGCGGCGTAGGCGGCGACTGCTTCGAGCAGCCGAGGGAACTCGAGGTTGTCGAGGTCGACGGGACGCACGCTCACTCGACGCGCGGCTCTCCGCTCCCCGGTGGAGACCCACGCCGCTCTTCGTCGCTGCCCGTCGCGCTCTGCCAGACACCCGCGCGGCACGTCTGATCGCCGATCCAGACCGCGCCACCCTCGAAGAACTCCTTCTTCCAGATGGGCACGACCTCCTTCAGGCGGTCGATCGTGTAGCGGGCGGCGGCAAAGGCGTCGCCACGGTGGGCGGACGACACGGCGATCACCACGCTCGCCATGCCGATCGGCACGACGCCGGTCCGGTGGACGACGGCGATCTTCGCGATCGGCCAGCGTTCGCGCGCCGCCGCCGCGATCTTCGCGATCTCCTTCTCCGCCATGTCGGCGTACGCCTCGTACTCGAGGCGCTCGACCTGGCGACCCTCGTTGTTGTCGCGCGTCGTGCCGATGAAGAGCACCACGGCTCCGGCCCTGGGATCCGCGACGGCGGCGAGGAGGTCGTCGATGGCGATCGGCTCTGCGGTGAGGCGCAGCATGACGCGATTATTCTGGGCCGCGCGGGGCCCGGCAACCGCCGCTCACCGGCGGAATCAAGGCGAGCTCGTCGCCGTCCGCGAGCACGTGGCCGGGATCGACATATTCGGAGTTCACCGCGATGGCGACGCGCCCCGAGCCCGCGAGGGCAGGAAACTCCTCGTGCAAGCCCGCCAGCACCTCGCCCGCGGTCGCGCCGCCCGCGACGTCGCGCTCGAGCTCGGAGCGGCCCAGGCGCTCGCGCAACGACGCGAAGACCTTGATCTTGACAGTCATGGCACGAGCAAGCCGACGATGTGGCCGAGCTCCGGGGCGATCAGCTTGCGGATGCCGAGCTCGACCGCCTTGGTCGAGCCGGGCAGCGCGAACACCACGGTCTGGCCGACGACGCCGCCGATCGCTCGCGACAGCATCGCTGCCGAGCCGATCTCGGCGTAGGACAGGCTGCGGAACAGCTCGCCGAAGCCGTCGAGGGGCTTGTCGAGCAGGTCGCGCACGGCCTCGTAGGTGACGTCACGCGGCGCGATGCCGGTACCGCCGGTCAGGATCACGGCGTCGATCGCGCGATTCGCGACGCCGGCACGCACCAGCGCGGCGATCGTCGCGCGGTCGTCGGTGACGATCTCCCGCTCGGACACGACGTGGCCGGCCTCCGTCAGGAGGTCCACGGCGCGCTGACCGCTCTTGTCGCTCGCCAGGTCGCGCGTGTCGCTGACCGTGATCACCATGCAGCGCGCGGCGCGCCCCTTGGCGCGGTGTTGCGCGACCGGGTTTTCGGCGGCACCCGACTTGAGGTGATGCTCGTGTGCCATGCTCAGAGCGGAAGGGTCGCGCCGCCGCCGGAGCCGGCATCGAGCTGCACGACCGCTCCGGGCGGCAAGAGACCCGCGAGCTCGTCCGGGTGGCAGATGCCGGCGAGGATACGCGCCGATTCCACCAGCCGGGGCCCGGGGCGATTGAAGTAGGCGCTGCCGTCGACGGCGTACACCCGCCCGGCGCGCACGGCGGGCAGCATGCGCCAGCGCTCCTCGGTGAGCCGGGTCTCGAGCTCCGTGACCGTGCGAGCGAGCGAGAAGCCGCACGGCATGACGCACACGACGTCCGGGCGCGCGTCGACCAGCGTCTGCCACTCGAGACGCCCGCTGTGCGTGCCGGCGGCGGCGAGCTGGTACGAGGCGCCGGCCGCGTCGGCGAGGTCGGGGAGCCAGTTGCCCGCGGCCATGAGCGGATCGAGCCACTCGATGCACGCGAGGCGCGGCCGCGGCAGGCCGCCGGTGCGCTCGCGTAGCTCGGCGACCGCGCCACGCAGCTGATCTGCGACCCCCCGGCCGTGCGCCGCGATGCCGGCCGCCGTCGCCACCGTCTCGACGTCGCGCCAGACGTCCTCGAGCCGGCTCGGCCGCAACGAGACGATCTGCGTGCCGCTACCGACCAGCGCGCGCGTCGCGGCGACGACCTCGGCGTACGGGACGGCGCAGACGTCGCACTGGTCCTGCGTGACGATCAGGTCGGGCGCGAGCGCCGCGAGGCGTTCGGCGTCGATCGTGTAGACGCCGAGCCCGGACATGACCAGGGCGCGGATGTCGGCGTCGATCTGCTCGCTGCGGCGCGCGACGTCCACCTTCGACGCCGTCACCACCGGCAGCCCGACGACGTCGGGCGGGAAGTCGCACTCGTGCGACACGCCGACCAAGTGGTCGCGCAGCCCCAGCGCGCACACGATCTCGGTGGCGCTCGGCAGCAGCGAGACGATGCGCGGCGTCACACCAGCACCGATCCCGTGTTCGGCGGCGGCTCCTCGATCTTGTCGCCGCACGAGCTGCCGCACCGGACGCACAGGAACTCGTACTTGTCGCCCTCCGGCAGGCAGAGAAGGAGCCGCTTGCGCACTGGCTGCGCGACGCGGCAGCGGGGGCAGAGGAGCATCGTCGCCTCGAGCTGTTCGAACTGCTTGCCGGCCGCCATGCGAGCCTCATCTGTAACCCTGGCCGTACGGCTCAGACAAGACGGCCGCCGGCGCTCGACGCTCGTTGCGGGTCGCGCCGACCCGTCGCTATAGGAAGCGGGTGGAGAACGCCGGCACCGAGCGCGCGCTGGAGGGTGAAGTGGCCCACCCGCTGCGCGACGAGCGGGCCGCGGCGCCTTCGCGCCGCGTGTTCCTCGAGAC
>JBFMAS010000380.1:0-3992 GCA_040755575.1 Thermodesulfobacteriota bacterium | reverse complement strand
CTGCGCGCGCGCGGCCGGCGCTGGAAACGCCGCTGGTTTCCCGTCGACGGCCTGGTCGATCCCGACGAGCACGGTCGGGCGGCGCTCGCGCGCCACCAGCTCGCGGCGCGGTCGTTCTCCGCGACCGCGCTGCAGCACTACGCGACGTGTCCCTACCGCTTCTTCCTGCAGGCGCTCCTGCGCCTCGCGCCGCGCGAGGAGCCGGTCGCGATCGAGACCATGGACGCGCTGACGCGCGGCGCGCTCTTCCACGACGTGCAGTTCGAGATCCTGAGCACGCTGCGCGACCGCGGGCTGCTGCCGCTGCGGCCCGACGCGATCGACGAGGCGCTCGCGATCGCCGACGACGCGCTCGCGCGTCTCGCCGAGCGGAAGCGCGAGGAGCTCGCGCCCGCGATCCCGCGCGTCTGGGAGGACACGATCGCCGGCATCCGCGCGGACCTGCACGAGTGGCTCCGGCGCGCGGCGCGGGCGGCGGACGGCTTCGTCCCCGACCGCTTCGAGCTCTCCTTCGGCCTCGCCGAGCGCGAGCGCACGTACGAGGACCCGGCCAGCATCCCGGATCCCGTGCCGGTCGGCGGCGGGCTCACGCTGCGCGGCTCGATCGACCTCGTCGAGCGCGACGCGCGCGGCGTGCTGCGCGTCACCGACCACAAGACCGGCAAGGCGCGCGCGGGCGCGGGGCTCGTCGTCGGCGGCGGCACGATCCTGCAGCCGGTGCTGTACGCGCTCGCCTGCGAGGAGCTGCTCGGCGCCCCGGTCGAGTCCGGCCGGCTCTACTACTGCACGGCCGACGGCGGCTACGCCGACGCCGTCGTGCCGCTCGACGAGCGCGCCCGCGACGCGGCGGCGGCGGTCGTCGAGACGATCGGCGGCGCGCTGCGTGACGGCTTCCTGCCGGCCGCACCGGCCCCCGGCGCGTGCAGGTGGTGCGACTACCGCCCGGTGTGCGGCCCGCACGAGGAGCAGCGCACGCGGGACAAGCCGAAGGACCGCCTGGCGGCGCTCGAGCGCCTGCGGGGTCTGCCGTGAGCGCCGCGCTCGCCGACGCAGCGGCCCGCGAGCGCATCGCCCGCGACCTCGACACGACGCTGGTCGTCGAGGCCGCCGCCGGCACCGGCAAGACCACCGCGCTGGTGAGCCGCATGGTGCGGCTCCTCGCGACCGGCACCGCGACGCTCGACCGCATCGTCGCGCTGACCTTCACCGAGGCGGCGGCGGGCGAGCTCAAGCTCAGGCTGCGCAGCGAGATCGAGCGCGCGCGTCAAGCACCCGACGCGCCGCGAGAGGAGCGGCGGCGGCTCACCGGCGCGCTACCGCACCTCGAGCAGGCGCGCATCGGCACGATCCACTCGTTCTGCGCCGACGTGCTGCGCGAGCGGCCGGTCGAGGCGGGCATCGACCCGCTGTTCGAGGTCGCGCCGGACGACGTCGCCGGCGAGATCTTCGCGCGCGCCTTCGACCGCTGGTTCGAGCGTCAGCTCGAGTCGCCGCGCGAGGGCGTGCGCCGCGTGCTGCGCTGGCGTGCGGGCCGCGACGAGTCCGCGCGTGGCATGCTGCGGGCCGCCGCCTGGAGCCTGGTCGAGCGGCGCGACTTCCCGGCGCGGTGGGAGCGCGCCGAGCTCGCGCGCGAGCCGGAGATCGACGGGCTGCTCGGCGAGCTTCGAGCGCTCGCCGCGTGGGCCGCGGCCGGCGACGCCGACGACCACTTCGTGCGCTGCCTGCACGAGATCGCGGCCTTCGTGCGCGACGTCGAGCGCCGCGAGGCGCTGCGCGGCCGCGACTACGACGCGCTCGAGGCCGGCCTGCGCGAGCTCGCGCGCAGCAGGGCGTGGCGCTGGCGCGGCTTCCGCCGGGTGGCGAAGGAGTTCCCGAAGGACGAGCTGCTCGCGCGGCGCGACGCGCTGAAGGAGCGCCTGGACGCCTTCGTCGCGGCGTCCGGCGCGGATCTCGCCCCGCTGCTGCGCGACGAGCTGTGGGAGGTGGTCGAGGCCTACGAGGCGCTCAAGGAGCGCACGGGCTGCCTCGACTTCCTCGACCTGCTCGTGCGCGCGCGCGACCTGGTGCGCGACGACGTCGCGGTGCGGGGCGACCTGCAGCGTCGCTTCTCGCACGTCTTCGTCGACGAGTTCCAGGACACCGACCCTCTGCAGGTGGAGATCCTGCTGCTGCTCGCCGCAGGCGATCCCTCGGTCGCCGACTGGCGGCGCGTGCGTCCGGCGCCGGGCAAGCTGTTCCTGGTCGGCGACCCGAAGCAGTCGATCTACCGCTTCCGCCGGGCCGACGTCGCGCTCTACGAATCGGTCAAGCAGCAGCTCCTCGCGAGCGGCGCGTCGCTCGTCTACTTGACCGCGAGCTTCCGCGCCGTGCCGGAGCTGCAGGCGGCGGTCAACGCGGCGTTCGCGCCCCGCATGCGCGGCGAGTCGCCGAGCCAGGCGGCCTACATCGCGCTCGAGGCCTTTCGCGAGCCGATCACGACGCAGCCCGCATTGGTCGCCCTGCCCGTCCCCGAGCCCTACGGCGACTTCCGCATCGCGAACTTCAGGATCGAGGAGTCCCTGCCCGACGCGGTCGCCGCCTTCGTCGACTGGCTGGTCCGCGAGAGCGGCTGGACGGTGACCGAGCGCGAGCGGCCCACGGAGCGCGTGCCGGTCCGGGCACGGCACGTGTGCGTCCTGTTCCGCCGCTTTCGCTCCTACGGCCGCGACATGACGCGACCCTACGCGCGCGCGCTCGAGGCCCGCCAGCTGCCGCACCTGCTGGTCGGCGGCGGCTCGTTCCACCAGCGGGAGGAGATCGAGGCTCTGCGGTGCGCGCTCGGCGCGATCGAGCGGCCGGACGACGAGCTGCTGGTGGTCGCGACGCTGCGCGGTCCGCTGTTCGCGCTCGCCGACGCGGCCCTGCTCGCGTTCCGCGAGACCGTCGGCACGCTGCATCCCTTCCGCCAGGTGCCGGACGGCGCGCCGCCGCCGGTCGCGGAGGTCGCGAGCGCGCTCGCCGTGCTGCGCGAGCTGCACCGCGGCCGCAACCGGCGTCCGCTCGCCGACACCATCTCCCGTCTGCTCGCGGCGACGCGCGCGCACGCGGGCTTCGCCATCTGGCCGACCGGCGAGCAGGCGCTCGCCAACGTCGCGCGGCTGCTCGACCTCGCACGGCGCGCCGAGCGTCGCGGAACGATCTCGTTCCGCGCCTTCGTGCAGCAGCTCGAGGACGAGGCCGAGCAGGGCGAGGCGCGCGAGGCGCCGATCTTCGAGGAAGGCACGGACGGCGTGCGCATCATGACCGTGCACCGCGCGAAGGGCCTCGAGTTCCCGGTCGTGATCCTGGCGGACATGACGGCACGCGAGACGCCCGAGGAGCCGCAGCGCCACGTCGACGCGGCACGCGGCCTGTGCGCGATGCGGCTCGCGCGCTGCTCGCCGCGCGAGCTGCTCGACAACGCCGAGCTCGAGATGGAGCGCGAGCGCGAGGAGGCGACGCGCCTGCTCTACGTCGCGGCGACCCGCGCGCGCGACCTGCTCGTGGTGCCCGTGCTCGGCGACGAGCGCTTCGAGGGCTGGCTGTCGGCGCTCGACCCCGCCGTCTACCCGCCGCCGGAGCGCGCCGCGCGTCCGGAGGCGGCGCAGGGACCGGGCTGCCCCAAGCCCATCGGGCGCGACACGGTGCTGGTGCGCCCGGCGAAGCTCTACGGTGCACGCGACACCGTCGTCCCCGGGCTGCACCGCCCCGAGGCGGGCGCCCACCGCGTCGTGTGGTGGGATCCGGCGACGCTCGCGCTCGGCGCGCGCGAGACCGTCGGCCTGCGCCAGCAGCGCTTGCTCGCGGTCGACGAGGGCAACCTGCGCGCCGAGCGAAGCATCGCCGCGCACGCGGCATGGCAGGCCGAGCGCGAGCGCGTCCGCGCGGCCGCGGCGGCACCGAGCGTGCGCGTCGTGACGCCGAGCGGCGCGGACGCGCTCGGCCTCTCGCTCGGGGCCCGGGGCGAGGCTCCG
>JBFMAS010000379.1:0-11648 GCA_040755575.1 Thermodesulfobacteriota bacterium | reverse complement strand
GCCCGCCGCGCCGGACGCTCCGGCGCACATGGTCGAGGCGCCGGAGGACTTCACCCCGCCGCCGATCGACGCCCCGCACGTGCCCAGCCCCGAGGAGGAGCAGCTCGCCGGCGAGATGCCGCCCGAGGCGGCGATCGACGGCGAGCACGAAGCGGTCGAGCCCGATCCCGACGAGTACTGAGGCCGGTCAGGCGACCAGGTTGATCGGCGCGCCTGCGAGGAAGGCGCGCACGTTGGCGACCGTGGTCGCCATCAGACGCCGCCGCGCCGCGAGGCTCGCCCACGCGAGGTGCGGCGTCAAGGTCAGGTTCGGCGCGTCGAGGAGCGGGCTGTCGGGACGGATCGGCTCCTCCGACACGACGTCGAGCGCCGCGCCTGCGATGGTGCCCGCGCGCAGCGCCCGCGCGAGCGCCGGCTCGTCGACGAGCCCGCCGCGCGCGGTGTTGATCAGGAGCGCGCTGCGCTTCATGCGCGAGAGCAGCGCGTCGTCGACGAAGCGGGCGTTGTCCGCCGTCAGCGGGCAATGCAGGGTGACGACGTCGGCCTCCGCGCAGAGCTCGCCGAGCGACAGCCAGGCGAACGGCTCGTAGGGCGGCGCCGTCCGCGGCGCGCCGCCCGGGCGGACGCTCGCAACCACCCGCATGCCGAGCGCGTGCACCAGCTCCCCGACGCGCCGGCCGATGCGCCCGAAGCCGACGATGCCGCACGTGAGGCCGGCGAGCTCGAGCGGCGGGCGGTGCCAGAAGCAGAAGTCCGGGCTCGCCTGCCACTCGCCCGCGCGCACGGCCGCGTCGTGCTCGCCGACGCGCTGGGTGAGCTCGAGGAGGAGCGCGAGCGTGTGCTGCGCGACCGAGTCGGTGCCGTACTCCGGCACGTTCGCGACGCGGATGCCGCGCTCGCGCGCGGCCTCGACGTCGACGACGTTGTAGCCGGTCGCGAGCACGGCGACGAAGCGCAGCTCGGGGAGGCGCGCGAGGGTCGTGCGGTCGAGCACCGTCTTGTTCGTCAGCACGATCGCTGCGCCGCGGGCGCGCTGCACGACCTCGTCGGGCGCGCTGCGGTCGTGCACCTCGAGGTCGCCGAGCGCGGCCAGCTCGTCCCACGGGTTGTCGCCCGGATTGAGCGTGTAGCCGTCGAGGACGACGATCCTCACGACACGCGCCGCGTCCGGCCCTGCCAGTAGGGCTCGCGCAGCTCCCGCTTGAGCACCTTGCCGCTCGGGTTGCGCGGCAGGACGTCGACGAAGTCGACCGACTGCGGCCGCTTGTAGCCGGCGAGCCGGCCGCGGCAGAACTCGACGATCTCCACGGCCTCCACGGTGATCCCCTCGCGCAGGACGACGATCGCCTTCACCGCCTCGCCCCACTTCTCGTCCGGCACGCCGATCACGGCGACGTCGGCGATCGCCGGGTGCTGGTAGAGCACCTCCTCGACCTCGCGCGGATAGACGTTCTCGCCGCCCGACACGATCATGTCCTTGACGCGATCGGAGATGTAGAGGTAGCCGCGCTCGTCCATCCTGCCGGCGTCGCCCGTGTGCATCCAGCCGCCGCGCAGCGCCTCGCGCGACGCGTCCGGCAGGTTCCAGTAGCCGCGCATGAGCTGCGGGCCGCGCGCGACCACCTCGCCGACCGCCCCCGGCGGCACCGGCCGGTCCTCCGCGTCGACCACCCGCACCTCGGTGCCGACCATCGCGCGCCCGGCCGAGAGCAGCAGGTCGGGCTCGCCGTCGAGCGCGCGCCGGTGGTCGGACGGCAGCAGGTAGGTCACCGCCGCCGTGGTCTCGGTCATGCCGTAGCCCTGCAGGAACTCGCAGCGAAAGACCTCCATCGCGCGCCTGAGCGTCGCCTCGGAGATCGGCGAGGCACCGTAGACGATGTAGCGCAGCTGCGGGTAGCGCCGCTGCGCGACGTCGGGCACCATGACGAGGCACGCCTGGATCATCGCCGGCACGAGGAGCGCGCGGCCGATGCGCTGCTCGCTCATCGCCTGCACCACGGCCCCGGGATGGAAGTCCTCCTGGATGAACAGCGAGCCGCCGTACCAGACCGTGCTGAAGGTCATGATCGCCGCGGCGGCGTGGTACATCGGCGCGACGATCAGCGCGCGCTCGCCGGGGGAGCTGTCGAGCGCGAACGACGCCTGCGAGAGCTGCGCCATCACCGCGCCGTGCGTCAGCACCGCACCCTTCGGCCGGCCCGTCGTGCCGCTGGTGTACATCTGGTAGACGTCGTCGCCCGACTCGACCCGGAGGTCGGGCGGCGTCGCGGCCGCTGCGCCGAGGAACGCCTCGTAATCGTCCCAGCCGCGGGGCGCGTCGGGCGCCTCGAGCGCGATGCAGCGCTCGACCGTCGCGAGCTCGCCGCGTACCGGATCGATCGCCGCCGCATACTCGCCGCGAGCGAAGAGCAGCCGCGCCTGCGCGTCGTTGACGATGTAGCTCCACTCGGGCGGCGCCAGGCGGTAGTTGAGCGGCACGGGCACGACGCCCGCCTTCGAAGCGGCGAAGTACATGATCGCGTACTCGACGCCGTTCTTCGCGAGGTAGGCGAAGCGGTCGCCGCGGCGCAGGCCCGCGGCGAGCAGCGCGTTCGCGAGCCGGTTCACGCGCTCGGACGCTTCGCCGTACGTGACGCGGCGCGTGCCGTCGAGCGCGAGCTCCGCCTCGGGCGTCTCGCGTACGTGGAAGTCGAACGCGTCGTGCAGTCGCAGCATGGCAGGCTCCTCGAGCGGGCGATGCGGCCCGGCGAGCTACCCGGCGAGCCCCGCGCGGCGCGCTGCGTCCATCGCGTCGATCACGTCGACGCGCCGGATCGCGCCGCGGATCTCCTCGGCGAACACCGCTCGTCGCCCGGCCAGGTCGCGGCCCTCAGCATCGACCAGGCCGCGGTTGCGCGCAAGGCTGAGCGCCGTCTGGAAGAGCACCCGCGACACCGACTCGGCGCTGCGGATGCGTCGCTGGAGCTGGTACTGCTTGCCGAGCGCGAGGCAGTCCGCGAGGAACTGGTCCTCGGCGAACGGCGCGTCCGCGGCCAGGCGCGTCAGCGCGTCGCCCACCACCTGATAGGCCTCGAGGAAGGGGCGCAGCACGCGGTGCGCGACGAGCGGCTGGATCCGGCGCAAGAGCCCGGTCACCTCCGCGCCGCCGATCGCGAGCGCCTGCTCCCAGACCGGGTCGTGCAGCTTCATCTCCTCGGCGAGCTCGGCGCGAAACGCGTCCTTCTCGGCGAAGAAGAACTCGAACTTCAGGAGGTCGCGCAGCCGCAGTGCCTCCTCGTGGAACTCGGTCGCCGCGTCCTCGACGTCGTGCTCCGCCGCGTGCACGAGCGCCAGCTCCGCGATCGCCGCGGTGACGAAGAAGTGGATGATCGTGTTGCGGTAGTAGGCCGCGGTCAGGTGCTGGTCGGGGCCGATGACGTAGACCGCCTCCGGCCCCTCGGCGAAGCAGGCGACGACGCCGCTCTCGACCAGCACACCGAGCGCGCGGCGGACGTCGTCGGGCGTGTCGAGCGCGTGCTTCTCGGTCATCGGCAGGCGTCGCTTGCCGACGTAGACCAGCAGGTCGTGCAGGACGTCGCACACCTCGGTGAGCGTCAGCGCGCGGTCGCCGACCCCGAGCAGCGCCAGCGTGACGAGCGAGGTCGGCGTGATCGGCGTCACCCGGTTGATCCGCACCGCGACCTCGAACGCGATCTTCGAGAGATCGAGGCTGTGCTCGTCCGGGTTCGGCTCGGCGCTCGGGTCGGCCGGTCCGAGCGCCGCGCGGACCGACAGCGGGTCGCCGAAGTTGATGTGGATGTCGCCGAAGCGCCGGCGCAGCGAGCGCAGCAGCTTGATGAACCAGCCGAAGCTCTCCTTCTGCTTGGCGGCGCCGCGCTGCTCGGCGACGTAGTCGCCGACGTCCTGGATCTGGTCGTAGGCGATCGACACCGGGATCAGGAACACGTCCTCCGCCTTGCCGCGGCGGTAGGCGTCGACCACGTAGGCGAGCAGCCCGAGGCGCGGCGGCAGCAGCTTGCCCGAGCGCGAGCGACCGCCCTCGACGTACCACTCGAGCGAGAAGCGCTTCTCGATCAGGTAGTCGATGTACTGCCGCAGCACGAACTTGTAGACCGGGTTGTCCTTGAACGTGCGGCGGATGAAGAACACGCCGCTGCGCCGCACCAGCGGACCGACCGGGAAGAAGTTCATGTTGATGCCGCCCGCCGTGTGGTTCGGCGGGTGGCCGTTCTCGTGCAGCGCGTACTGCAGGACCAGGTGGTCGAGGTTCGACTTGTGCGACGGCAGGAACACCACCGGGTAGCGCTGCGTCAAGCTGTACAGCTCGCGCAGCCGGCCGCGGTCGTAGTGCAGCGCCTCGCCGTAGCCCTTGGTGTAGACCATGTGGATCAGGTGCGCGGTGAGGTCGATCACGTGCGGGCTGTGCGCCGCCGCGATCTCGCGCAGGTAGCGGCGCGCCGCCTCCTCGACCTTGCCCTCGGTCTGGCCGGTATCGCGGGCGAGGCGCGCGACCCCGGCGCGGAACGCGGGCCGCGCGAGGATGTCCTCGTGGACCAGCTTCGGCACCTTGTAGCGGGCGCCGCGCAGCCGCCGCTCGGCGCGCTCGAGCGCGAGGGTCGCCTGCCGCCAGACGAACTCGGCGAGGCCGGTCGTCTGGCCGGGATCGTGCCCGCCCGCCGTGCGCCAGCGCTCGCGCAGCGCCGACAGAGGCGCCGGCTCGCCGGCGACGATCATGCAGCGCTCGGGGTGGCGGCGCAGGATCATCTGCTGGCGCAGCCGCCCCGGGTCGCGCGGATCGCCCACCGTGAGGAGCTCGCGCAGCGGGTTCTCGCGCACGCCCTGGAGCTTCTCGCGCTCCCAGGCGACGCGCAGCGGCGCGAGCAGCGGGTCGCCCTCCGACGCGACGCACGACTCGAGGCGCCCGTCGACGCGCTTGCGCCGCCGCCGCGACGGCGGGATCTCGACCACCTCGTAGCTCGCGCCGTCGGGTCGGTTGCGCTCGATCCACTCCTCGAGGAGGCGCCGCTCGAGCCCGCTCGAGGCATCAAGAAGAAAGACGACTCGGTGGCCGTTCGACGGCGGCCAGCGCGGCTCGTTCGGAAGCCGCGGGCCCGCGTCGCCCGGTGCGGCCGGCGCCGCCGCTGCCGCGCTGCTCTCCGCCATGGCTCCTTCCGTCTTCCCGCAAGCCGCCGCGCGTGTAAAGCGCTCGCCGCGCGGGGCGCGGGCGACGGCCTGCGGCCGGCGCGCCTCAGGTGGTGCCGGGGGCGAGCTTGCGCAGCAGGTCCTTGACCAGCTCCTGTCGCTCGATCAGCAGATGCCGGAGCTCGTGCTGCTCGGCTCGAGCGGCCTCGCGCTGCAGGTCGGGCAAATGATCGCCGAGCAGCCCGCGCAGGAGCTCGGCTTGATGATCCGTCAAATCAAGCTGCATGACCTCTCCCTTCGGTGCGGCCGGAGCCGCGCCGAGTCTACTCGGGCGTGCGTCTCGAGGCGATCACGGTACGCGTACACGGAGGAAAGGCGCGCATCGGACGGACGCGATCCTTTCTTTACCCGGACCGCGAGCCGGGGCTAAGGTCGAGGGGTCGCGGCGACGAAAGACGAGCCATGCGGGCGTACAGCGACCTCACGCGCGAGATCGAGGAGAGTCCGGCCGGCCCGCACGTCGCCGCGTTCTTCGACCTCGACCGCACGCTGATCGCCGGCTTCTCCGCCTTGACCTTCGTGCGCGACGGCTTCCGCAGCGGCCGGCTCGGCGCGGCCGACCTGGTCGAGCTGCTGTTCGCGGCGATCAGCTTCGAGATCAACACCATCGGCTTCTCGGGCTTCCTGACCGGCACGGCGCGCACGCTGCGCGGCTTCTCGGAGGAGGAGTTCGCGCGCGTCGGCGAGCAGATCTTCAACGAGGAGCTCGCGTCCGAGGTGTACCCGGAGGCACGCGCGATCGTCGAGGCGCACCGCCGGCGCGGCCACACAGTCGCGATCGTGTCGTCCGCGACGCGCTACCAGATCGGTCCGATCGCGCGCGATCTCGGCATCGAGCACGTCCTCGCGTCGCAGCTCGAGGTGGAGGACGGCAAGCTCACGGGCGACATCGTCGCCCCGCCCTGCTACGGCGAGGGCAAGGCGACGTTCGCCCGCCGCTTCGCCGAGGAGCGCGGCATCGATCTCACCGAGAGCTTCTTCTACACCGACAGCGAGGAGGACCTGCCGCTGCTCGAGCTGGTCGGGCACCCGCGGCCGACCAATCCGAGCAAGGCGCTCGCGACCGTCGCGACCCGGCGCGGCTGGCCGACGCAGCGCTTCACGAGCCGCGGCTTCCCGGGCCTCGAGCAGCTCGTCCGTACGAGCCTCGCGATCGGCGCGCTCTTCCCGTCGCTGCTCCTCGGGGTGCCGGCGGCGGCGCTGTCCGGCCACTGGCAGGACGCGATCAACATCGCGACCTCGACCTGGGGCGAGCTCGGCACCGCGCTCGCGGGCCTCCAGGTGCGCGTGCGCGGCGAGGAGAACATCTGGGCGCGCCGCCCGGCGGTGTTCATCTTCAACCACCAGAGCGCGATCGACATGCTGGTGATCTGCAAGCTGCTGCGGCGCGACTTCGTCGGCATCGGCAAGCAGGAGCTCCGGAAGAACCCCATCTTCGGGCCGTTCATGGCGCTCGCCGGCACGGTGTTCATCGACAGGTTCCACCGCGAGAAGGCGATCCAGGCGCTGCGCCCCGCGATCGACGCGCTACGCCACGGCCTGTCGCTCGCGATCGCGCCCGAGGGCACGCGCAGCACGACGCCGCACCCGGGCAAGTTCAAGAAGGGCGCGTTCTTCATGGCGATGGAGGCCGGCGTGCCGATCGTACCGATCGTGCTGCGCAACACGCTCGACGCCTTGCCGAAGAGCTGGCTCGTCGTCCGCCCGACGATGATCGACGTCGTCGTCCTGCCGCCGGTCGAGACCAGCGACTGGAAGCGCGACGACCTCGACCGCCACGTCGCGGAGATCCACGCGATGTACACGCGGACCCTCGAGTCGCCGACGGACTGACGCGCCCAGCCCGACGGCCGCCCCGACCCTCGTAGCGCCGGACGCGCGCGCCGCGCTAGAGTCGCGAGCGCCATGCGCAGCTCGCTGGCCCGGCCCCCGCTGCCCGCGATGCTCGGCGCCGCGACGCCGAGCTCGGCACGCGCGGCTGGCTGCCCGCCGCATTCGCGCTGCTCTGCGTGATCGCGCTCGGCGCCGGGTGAGCTGCGCTTGACATCTGGCCGCGCGCCCTCCACGGTCGGCGCGGTGCGCTTGCTCCGCACACCGGCCGTGGTCGTCATCCTCCTGCTCGCGTCGTGCGGCGACGCGCCGCGGAGCGCCATGCCGAGCGTCACGCTCGCGAACCTGAACTTCCTGCACGGCATCTTCTGTCCGCCCGCGAGCGACCGCTGCCGGCTGCCGGACCGCACCGCGCTGCTGTTCGACTTCATCGCCGCGCGCGGCTGCCCCGACATGGTGACGCTGCAGGAGATCTGGCCGCCGTCGCTCGAGCTGATGCAGCCCTATCTCGCCACCACGTGCCCGTTCGCCTACGAGGTCGTCCAGGGGCCGCGGCTCACCGGCGTCGACGACGAGACCGTGCTGACGCGCTACCCGGTGCTCGAGGTCGAGCAGCTCACGCTCTACCGTCAGTTCCGCCGCGTGCTCCTGGCGCGCATCGATCACCCGGCGGGCGCGCTCGACCTCTACTCGACGCACCTCGCGTCGGGCTCGGACGGCGCGCGCGAGCCCTGCGCCGAGGACTGTCCCGCGGAGTGCGTCGCGGCGGGGGCGGCCAACGTGCGCGACTGCCAGGCGGTTCAGATGGCGCTGTTCATCGAGCAGACGCACGACCCGGCGCTGCTCGGGCTCGTCGCGGGCGACTTCAACGAGGATCCCGGCAGCTTCGTCTACCAGCAGTTCGTCGGCCGCGGCTGGACCGACGCCTACCTCGCCGCGGGCAACCCCGAATGCGATCCGGCGACGGGCGTCGGCTGCACGTCGGGGCGCGCCGACGAGGGCCTCGAAGGGCTCGAGTCGCCGGCGCTGAACGAGGTGGCGCGGATCGACTTCGTGTTCCTGATCCGCCCGGCGGAGCCGTCCGCCTGCGCGGCGGAGATCCTGCCGGGACGCGACGACGGCAGCGGCACGCGGCTGTTCGCCGACGAGCCGAACCCGTTCGCACCGGCGTGCGGGCCGCTGCCCGAGGCGATCTGCTGGCCGTCGGACCACGTCGGCGTCCAGCTCGCGCTCGCCTGCGGCTGAGCGGCGGCGCGAGACGCTACGCGGCCGCGGCCTCGCGCGCCGGCACCGCGCCCGCCGCCTTTCGTGCGACGCAGCGGAAGTCCGCCGGGTCGAGCCGGCGCGTCTCGAGCCAGTACTGCCAGGTGAAGCCCGGCCAGATGGTCGCGTTGTGGCCGTCCTTCAGGTACCAGCTCCGGCAGCCCGAGCTCCACACCGAGCGCGCGAGCTTCGCCTGGATGCGCTCGTTGAAGGCGCGCTGCACCGGCAGCTCGACGTCCATGTACGCGAGGTCGTCGGCGCGCAGCTTCTCGATCGCCTGCAGCGCGAAGCGAGCCTGGGCCTCGATCATGAAGACCATCGAGTTGTGACCGAGGCCGGTGTTCGGCCCCATCATCAAGAACAAGTTCGGGAAGCCGTGCACCGTGATGCCGAGGTAGGTCTCGGGACGCTCGCGGATCACGTCGTTCAGCAGCCGCCCGTCGAGCCCGGCGACGTCGAGCGGCGCCAGGTAGTCGGTCGCGGTGAAGCCGGTGCCGAGGACGATCGCGTCGACCTCGTGCACGACGCCGTCCGCGGTCTCGATGCCGGTCGCGGTCACGCGGCGGATCGCGTCGGTCACGAGCTCGACGTTGTCGCGCTGCAGCGTCTGGTAGTAGTCGTTCGACATCAGGATGCGCTTGCAGCCCATGGTGTAGCTCGGCGTGAGCTTCGCGCGCAGCGCGGGGTCGCGCACCGTCGCGGCGAGATGGCGCCTGGCGAGCTTCTCCGCCTGCTTCATCAGCCGAGGATGGATGACGAAGCCGATCGCGCGCAGCTCGTGCGTCCAGTACGTGAACGCGCGGTAGAGCCAGCGCGCGCCCGGCACGTGGCGGAAGAGCCACTTCTCGCGCTCGGTCATCGCGCGGTCGGGCTTGGGCAGGACCCAGGGCGGCGTCCGCTGGAAGACCTGCATCCTGCCGACCTCCGGCGCGATCTCCGGCACGAACTGGATCGCGCTCGCGCCCGTGCCGATCACCGCGACGCGCTTGCCGCGCAGGTCGTAGCCGTGGTCCCAGCGCGCCGAGTGGAAGGTCTTGCCCTGGAACGAGTCGAGCCCCGGGATGGCGGGGTAGGCCGGGATGCTGAGCGCGCCGTTGCCGAGGACGAGCGCCCGCGCGACCACCGGCTCGCCGCCCGCGACGCGCACCGTCCACGTGCCGGCCGCCTCGTCGAAGGCGGCGCCCGTCACCTCGCAGCCGAAGCGGATGTGGCGCCGCAGGTCGTGCCGGTCGACGCACGCGCGCAGGTAGCCCTGGATCTCCCGCTGCGGCGAGTACGAGCGCGTCCAGTCGGGCTTCGGCTCGAAGGAGAACGAGTAGAGGTGCGACGGGATGTCGCACGCCGCGCCCGGGTAGGTGTTGTCGCGCCAGGTGCCGCCGACGTCGGAGGCCTTCTCGAGGATGACGAAGGAGTCGATGCCCGCCTTCCGCAGCAGGATGCCCATGGCGATCCCCGAGAAGCCGGTGCCGACGATGACCGCCTCGAGGCGCTCCGGACGGCCCGGGTTGCGCTCGCCTTGGGCTCTCGCTACCTGCATGAAAGGCTCCTTCCTTGGATCGACTACCGATAGTCTTATAGGCGAAAGCGAGCAGGTTAGTCAACGCCAGCGGACGGTGACCGCCACGACGATAATGGTATAGGTCTCAGCCATGAACCGCTCGCTGACGCGCGAGGAAGCGAAGCTGATCACCCGCCGGCGCCTGCTGGAGGCGGCCGCGCGGACGCTGCGCGAGGAGGGCCTCGCCGCCCTGACCACCGGCCGCGTGGCGCGCGAGGCGGGCGTCGCGCAGCCGACCTTCTACGTCCACTTCAAGGACATGGACGCGCTGCTCGAGGCGCTCGCCGACGAGAAGATGGCCGAGGTGCGCGTCGCGCTGCGCGCGGCGCGGCGCCGGCTGCACGAGGCGCAGGCCGAGGACGCGCTGCGCGAGACCTTCCGCCTGCCGCTGCGCGCCTTCGTCGAGCAGCCCGACCTGTGGCGCCTGTTCTACCAGGAGCTGCACCGGCCGCAGTCGCCGCTCGGCCGCGTCGCACGCGAGATCCAGGGCGAGATGCATCGCGACCTGGTCGAGGACCTGGTGGCGATGGGCGCCCCGGCCGGCACGCCGGAGGATCGCGAGCGCGTCGACATGGTCGCCGAGAGCCTGATCGCGCTCACGCAGGCGTTCGGCATGGCGTACGTCGACGGCCGCTATCGCGACCTCGAGAAGATCGTCGACCTGCTCGTGCAGTACGCCTACGCCGTCGCGCCGCCCGCGATCGTGCGGCCCCAGGCGAGCTGAGCCGCCGTCACCGCGCCGCGCCTGCAGCATCGCGCGATGACGCGCGAGCGAGCGAGCGCGCGCGCCGCTTCGCGCACGAGTCGACGAGCGACGAAACTCCGGCCGCGTCGCCGGTCGGAAACACGCGGCGGTCCTGTAAGATCCCGCGGATGCTCCAGCGGGCGGAGGACCGGGCGCGCGCGGCGAACGCGTTCAAGCGCGAGTTCGCGCTGCTCTTCGCCTGCCTGGTGTCGGTCGGCATGGGGCAGTCGATGCTGTTCTCGATCCTGCCGCCGGCCGCGCGCGAGATCGGCATCTCGCCGTTCCAGGTGTCGCTGATCTTCGCCACCTCGGCCTCGATCTGGGTGTTCGTCAGCCCGGCCTGGGGGCGGCGCAGCGACCACGCCGGCAGGCGGCCGGTGATCATCGTCGGGCTGCTCGGCTACGCGCTGTCGATGGCGCTGCTCGCGCTGGTGATCGACGTCGCGCGCCGGGGCGTGCTGCCCGCGACGGTGGCGTTCCCGCTGATGGTCGCGTCGCGCTGCGTCTTCGCGCTGCTCGGCTCGGGCACGGGGCCCTCGTCGCAAGCGTACATCGCCGACCGCACGTCGCGCGCGGACCGCACCGCCGGCGTGGCGCTGGTCAGCGCGTCGATGGGCCTCGGCGAGACGGTCGGACCGGGCGTCGGCGCGGCGCTCGCGACGATCGGCCTCCTCGCCCCGCTCTACCTCTCCTCCGCGCTCGCGGTGGTGAGCGCGGCCGTGATCTGGGCGCTTCTCCCCGAGGAGGCGACGCACGCGACGGCACGTCGCGAGCGCGGCCGCCGCATGCGGGTGTTCGACCGCCGCATCCTGCCGTTCCTCGTGGTCAGCACGGCGCTGCAGTCGGCGCGCGGCACCACCGTCGTCACGCTCGCGTTCTACTTCCAGGACGAGCTGCGGCTCTCCGCGGCGCAGACGGTGCAGGCGGCCGGCATGGGCTTCGTCGTGCTCGCGCTCGCCGGGCTCGTCGCGCAGCTCGTCGTCGTGCAGCGCTTCCGGCCGTCGGCGCGCGCCATGATGCGCGTCGGGGTGGCGCTGATGCTCGCCGCCT
>JBFMAS010000378.1:0-2439 GCA_040755575.1 Thermodesulfobacteriota bacterium | reverse complement strand
CGGCCGCGCGCGCCTCGGCGACGACGTCGCTGCCGAGGCAGACGCCGCACGAGCTGCCGCAGTCGCCGATCCGCTCGCCGAAGTAGCGTACCAGGGCGCGGTGGCGGCAGCGGCTCTGCTCGGCGAGGTCGAACATCTGCCGTACTTGACGGCGGGCGCGCGCGCCGAGCTCTCCGTCGACTTCGTCGGCGAAGCGGTCGTGGCCCACGACGTCCGCCCACGAGTAGAACAGGATGCAGTCGCTCGGGGCGCCGTCGCGCCCGGCGCGGCCGATCTCCTGGTAGTACGCCTCGATCGAGCCCGGCATGTCGCGGTGGATCACCCAGCGGATGTCCGGCTTGTCGATGCCCATGCCGAAGGCGATGGTCGCGACGATCACGTCGACGTCGCCGCGCCGGAACGCCTCGTGTGCTGCGGTGCGCGGCCCGGACTCCATGCCCGCGTGGTAGGCGAGGGCGCGCACCCCGCGCGAGACGAGGAAGTCGGCGGTCGCCTCGACCGAGCGGCGCGACAGGCAGTAGACGATGCCGCTCTGCCCGCGCCGCGCGCGCACCAGCGCCGCGATCGCGTCGCGCAGCCCCACGCCGGCGCCCTTCTTCTGCGCGTGCAGGCGGAGGTTCGGCCGGAAGAAGCTGCCGCGCCAGCGTGCGGGCGACTCCATCGCGAGCTGCTGCGCGATGTCCTCCATCACCTGCGGCGTCGCGGTCGCGGTGAGGGCGAGCACCGGCGGGCCGCCGAAGCGATGCTTGAGCCCCGCGAGCTTGCGGTAGGCCGGGCGGAAGTCGTGCCCCCACTGGCTGATGCAGTGCGCCTCGTCGACCGCGATGAGGCGCAGCGTCGTGCGCGCGAGCGTGTGGCCGACCGAGCCCTCGATGCCCTCGGGCGCCGCATAGACCAGCTCGTACTCGCCGCGCGCGAGCGCTGCCGTGCGCCGCGCCCGCTCCTCCGGCGCGAGGCTCGAGTTGAGGTAGGTGGCGCGCACGCCCCTGGCGGCGAGGGCGTCGACCTGGTCCTTCATCAGCGCGATGAGCGGCGAGACGACGAGCGTCGTGCCGCCGAGTACGCGCGCGGGAAGCTGGTAGGTGAGCGACTTGCCGGCGCCGGTCGGCATCACGGCGATGCAGTCGCGCCCGGCGAGCACGGCGGCGACGACCTCCTCCTGCCCCGGGCGGAAGCTCTCGTAGCCGAACACCTGCGACAGCACCTCGCGGGCGCGGGGCGAAAGGTCGCCGGCGACGGGTGGAGGCGGGCGCCGCTCGAGCAGGCGTGCGACCTCGCGCAGCGCGGCGATCGCCGGGGCGGCGAAGTGCTCCGGCGTCTCCCGCCAGGCCGCGCGCAGCTCGCCGAGCCGGCGCGCGCAGCGCTCGCGTGCGTCGCCGTCGGCAGGCGCGCGCGCGGCGAGCGCGCGCAGCTCCTCGACCGCTGCATCGACCTCCGCCGTGCTGCCGGGCCCCCTCGCCATCCAGCCGCAGCGTCGGCGACCGCGGGGCGAGTTGCAAGGGCGCGCGCTGCATCGTCACGCGTCCGCCTGGTACCCCGATGCGGATCCCGGTATCGTTCGGCGCGAGGAGAGACGATGTCGAAGGACGCGAACCAGCACGCCGCGGACGCGGCGCCAGCCGAGGCGCAGGTCCCGGAGCCGCCCTTCGCCGAGCGCGCGCGCACGCTCGTGCACCTCGGCCGCACCGGCACGCTCGCGACGCACTCGCGGCGGGCGAGCGGCTACCCGTTCGGCTCGGTCGCGCCGTACGGGCTCGACGTGCGCGGCCGCCCCACCTTCCTGATCAGCAGCATGGCGATGCACACGCAGAACCTGCTCGCCGACCCGCGCGCGAGCCTGCTCGTGACGCAGCCGGACTGGGCCGAAGATCCGCTCGCGGGCGGACGCGTCACGCTGGTCGGCGACGTCGCTCGCGTCGGCGCCGACGAGCTCGAGCCGGTGCGGGCCGACTACCTCGAGCGGCACGAGAACGCGCGCTACTGGGTCGACTTCGACGACTTCGGCTTCTACCGGATGGAGGTGCGCGACCTCTATTACGTCGCGGGCTTCGGCGCGATGGGCTGGGTCGACGCCGCGGCCTACGGCACGGCCGAGGCGGATCCGCTGGCGGACAGCGCGGCCGGCATCCTGGCGCACATGAACGAGGACCACGCCGACGCGCTCCGCCTGTACGCGCGCGTGTTCGCCGGGGTCGACGCCTCCGAGGCGACGATGACCAGCGTCGACCGCATGGGCTTCCGCGTGCGGGTGCGCGACGGCGAGCGGCTCCGCGGCCTGCGCATCAACTTCCCGCGCGAGGCGCGCACCACCGGCGACGCGCGTGCCGTGCTGGTCGAGATGGTGCGCGAGGCCCGCAACCGCGTCGGCGATGCGAAGAGCTGAGCGGCCGGGCGCCGCGCCCGACCGCCTGCGGACCTCACGACGCCGCTTCCTCGCGC
>JBFMAS010000377.1:0-5679 GCA_040755575.1 Thermodesulfobacteriota bacterium | reverse complement strand
GGCAGGGCGGCAGCGGCGCGGGCGGCGGGAAGACCGGCGGTCCGCCGCTCGGCGGCGGGTCGTCGGGATCCGCGACGACGAACGCGAGCACGAAGATGAAGGCGTTCCTGCGCGGCTCGACACCCTCGCAGAAGCCGACGACGCGGCCCAGGCTCGCGTTGCCCGAGAACGACGTGCCCGCGTGGCCGTGGATCCAGCGGTAGGGATTCACGTTGCCGGCGATCGTCGAGCGGTTGCCGGTGATCACCGAGCCGGCGACGGGCTGCCCGAGCACGCTCGTGCGGAAGCTCGTGCCGACCAGGATCGCCTGCTGCGCCGGGTCGTCCCCGGTGAACACGTTGTCCTCGATCGTCGCGCGGTCGTCCTCGACGCGGATCGCGTACTGGACGTCCTCGAAGACGTTGCCGCGCAGCACGTTGTCCTTGGCGTGGTCGAGCACGATGCGCGCGACGCCCTGCTCGTAGTACGCCGGGTCGCTGCACTCCATCGGCAGCGTGTTCTCGCTCATGCGCGAGCCGATCCACACGCCGTTCTCGCCGCCGACGAAGGTGTTGCCCTCGATGACGTTGCCGTGCGCGCCGTAGCGGCGGTCGAACCAGCGCTGCGGGCGCGAGCTCACGAACTCGCCGCAGTTCTTGTAGAGGAAGATCCCGCCCGCGGAGTTGCCCTCGAAGTGGTTGTTCGCGACGCGGTTCTCACGCGAGCCGTCGATCGCCAGTCCCTCGCGCCCGATGCCCCAGAAGAAGAAGCTCACGCCGGCCACCTCGAAGAACTGGCCGTCCGGGCCGTTCTCGCGAAAGCCGTTATTGACGATCTGGCTCCCCTCGACGACGTTGTCCTTCGAGCCGGTCTCCAGGTAGATGCCGGTGCTGCCCGCGCCCTCGACGCGCAGGTTGCGCAGCGTGACGCCGGTCACGTAGCCGTCGACGAAGATCCCGACGCCGCGCGAGTTCAGGAACGTGCTGTCCTCGATCAGGATGTTGGAGAACGCATGCTCGTACTCGACACCCGGCGCGAGGTCCCGGAAGCCCTCGCGCTCGATGTGCAGGTTGTTGAGAAATCCCTCGACGTGGCAGTTGCGCACCGTGATGTCGGCGAGCGCGACGTCGGTCGGCGCGAAGACGTAGATGCCGTAGCGCCGGTCGGTGGTCGCGATGTGCGCGCCCTGGCAGTCGAGCACCACGTCGGACGCGACGATCTCGACGCCGCGCGTGTAGGTGCACGACGGGTCGAGGTGCGCGCTCGCCGTGAGCGTGATGCGCTCGTCCGCACGGTCACAGCCGACGAGCTCCGAGCCGGGATCGACGGCGTGAGCGCTCGCCGGCAGCAGCGCGCCGAGCAGCGCGGTCGCGACGAGAAGGATGGGGGTGTGCACGTGCATCGGACGATCGCTCCTGGGTGGGCTCGGTGAGACGCGCATCTTACGCGGCGCGCTCCGCGCGCGACAAGCCGTGATCGCGCCGCTCAGCCGCCCGGCTCTCGCGGCGGGAGGCGTCGCGCGCCGCCCGGAAAATGGGCAGCGAGGACGTCGGCCAGCAGGCGGCAGACGTCGGTGGTGGTGATGATCCCGACGAGCTTGCCGTGCCGCGTGACGAGCGCCGAGCCGATCTGCCGGTCGGCCATCTCGCGCGCGACGACGTCGAGCGGCTCGTCGTCCTCGACCACGTAGGGGCCTTCCTCGTAGGCGTTGCGTACCATCGCCTCGCCCTTCCCGACGCCGGGGCGCAGCACGAGGCGCAGGTCGCGCTCGGTGACGATGCCGACCAGCGTGCCGTCACCGGCAGGTGGCGGATGCGATGCGCGAGCATCGACGCCCAGGCCTCGTCGGCGGTCGCGTCGAGCTCGACCGAGTACGGGAAGGCCGTCATCACGACCTTCGCCGTCGGCATGTGACGCAGCTTGCGGAAGTCGACCATGCGGCCTCGTAGCGCAGATCGCGCGCCGATGCGTCAGGCGCCGGTCGTCAGCACGACCCGGAAGCGCGCGCGGCCGCTCAGCATCCGCTCGTACGCCTCGGCGGCGCGCTCGAGCGGGTAGACCTCGTTCATCGAGCGCACGCCGGTCAGCACGCTGAAGGCCAGCGTGTCCTCGGAGTCGATCGCGAGCCCCGAGTACCAGCCCTTGATCGAGCGCCGGCCCGCGATGAGCAGGAAGGGGCTCACCTGCAGCGACTCGGGCGCGCCCAGCACGAGCAGCGTCCCGTTCGCGCCGAGGCCGCCCGCGACGGTGGCCATCGCCTCGCCGCTCGTCACGGTGGCGAGGACGATGCGGGCGCCGCCGAGCGCCTGCAGCGCCGCGGCCGGGTCCTCCGCCTGGCTGTCGACGTAGCGCCACGCGCCGAGCTGCCTCGCGAGCGGCTCCTTGTCCGGGCCGCGCGCGATCGCGACCGTGCGGAAGCCCATCCTGGCGGCGAACTGCACGCCGAGGTGCCCGAGCCCGCCGAGGCCGTGCACGGCGACGAGATCGCCCGGACGCGCGCCGCCGTTGCGCAGCGCGTTGAACGTCGTCACGCCGGCACAGAGCAGCGGCGCCGCGTCGGCGGCCTGGAGATCGTCCGGCACGCGCGCGACCGCGGTCACGGGCGCGACCATGTAGTCCGCGTAGCCGCCGTCGCTCGTGATCCCGGTGACGAGGGTCGCCGTCTGACAGGCGAAGAAATCGCCGCGCCGGCAGCTCGTGCAGGTGCCGCAGTAGCCGCCGTTCCAGCCGACGCCGACGCGCTGCCCGACCGAGAGCCCCGCGGGGTCGGCTCCGAGCGCGTCGACCACGCCGACCACCTCGTGCCCCGGCACGCGCGGGTACTCGATGCCCGGGAAGTGCCCCTCCTTGGTCAGCGTGTCGCTGTGGCAGATCCCGCAGGCCTGCACCCGGATGCGGATCTGGCCGCGCCCGGGCTCGGGCACGGGGCGCTCGACCAGCTCGAGCGGACCCCCGGGCTTCGCCACCTGAACCACGCGCATGGTCGCCATCGCACACCTCCTGCGGGGCCGTCATTGTGCCGCATCAGGAGGGCCAAGGAACCGTCGGCGTGCCGTCGGCCGCGCGCTCGAGCACGATCTCGGTGGTGCCCTCGGGGAACGTCTGCGACAGGAGCCGCACGCGCCAGACGCGGCCGGCACCGAGCCCGCCGTCGTGCGGGTCGACGATCTCGTGCACCTGCGCGTCGGACGGCGCGGTGCGCAGGACGCGCGCGAGCGGCTCGAGGACGAGGCCTGCGAAGTCGCGCGCCGTGCCGACCGGACGGGGACACTCGATCGTCAGCCACACGTCGCCGACCGTGGGCCACGGCACCTCGTGCCGATCGATGATCCGCCTCCTCAGCATCTCGCGGCGTCTCCGTCGAGCACGCATGCAAGCGAGGTACCGCGCGGCCGCGCTCGAGCGGGCCCGTCCGGACCGCGCGGCGTCCGCGTGCCTTGCAACGGGCCCTGCAACCCGTGCACCCTGGGCAGCGCGTGCCGGAGCAGGGCGACCTCCAGTTCGCGCTCGTCGCGGTCACCACCCTGCTGGTCGTGGTCGACCCGCTCGGCGTGCTTCCCATCTTCACGGCGCTGACGGCCGACCGTACCGCCGACGAGCGGCGCGACGTGCTGCGCCGCGCGGTGGGCGTCGGCTTCGCGGTCGCGCTCTTCTTCCTGGTCGCCGGGCACCGCGCGCTCGCCTACCTCGGGGTGACGGTGCACGCCTTCGCCATCAGCGGCGGCATCCTGCTGTTCGCGACCGCCATGCCGATGCTGTTCGGACACCGGCCGGCGACGCAGCGCGCGGCGCCGGAGGAGCGGCCGGACGCGGAGCCGGACGGGGGCGTACGCACCGCCGGCGCGGCCGACGCCGACATCGCGATCTTTCCGCTCGCGATCCCGCTGCTCGCAGGCCCCGGGGCGATCACCACCGTCCTGCTGCTCACCGCGCGCAGCCGCGGCGAGCCCGTCAAGCTGGCGATCCTCGCCGCCGCGCTGGTCGCCGTGTTCCTCGTCACCTGGCTCGTGCTGGGCGTCGCGAGCTCCTGGCTGCTGCGCCGCATCGGCACGACGGGCATCCACGTCGCGACGCGCGTCCTCGGCATCCTGCTCGCGGCGCTCGCGGTGCAGTTCGTGCTGAACGGCGCGGCCGAGTACGTCCGCACGCTGCAGACCGGCGCCGCCTGCTGAGGGCGACGCCGGGCCGCACGCGCGGCAGCGCGCTCAGCCGCCCGCGGCCGCGAGGACCGGCAGGCGGCCGGTCGTGCGCCCGTCGCGCGAGATGCAGCCGAGGAAGCGCACCAGGCCGTCGACGAACTCGTTGCGCGGGTAGGCCGAGTTCGGGTCGTTGTGCGAGTAGGTCTCGGCCCGGTCGATCAGGAACAGATTGCCTTCGGGGATCCCCGACTGCTCCGCGAGCACGCGCGCGGCGTCGAGCACACGCTCGCCGCCGAGCGCCGCGCCGAAGGCGTAGATCAGCAGGTCGCGCGGCAGGTCGTGGCCGTGCGTCGCGCGCACGTCGAGCACCTCCTGCGCCGGGTTCGCGTTGCCGGCCGCCACCGCGCCCGCGTCGATCGTCAGGCGCAGCGGGTGGTACCACGCGGTGCCGTCGAGCCCGGGCAGGCCGAAGCCGGAGAACATCGTCGCGTAGCGCCGGATCGGCGTGAGCTCGCCCGCCTGGTCCCAGCCGCGCGGGTCGCCGCTGTCGGCGAGACGGCCGAGGTGCGCCTGCGCCGCGCGCAGGCTCGGCGGCGAGGTCTCGGTGTCGAGCGCATAGCCGTACTGCGCGATGTTGGTCACCGGGATCGGCGGCTTCAGCTCCGCCGGCAGCAGCGAGAACTGCTGCCCGCGCGACGGGGAGTCGGGGTCGATCAGCACGCCGGTCGCGCCCGATGCGTTGAACAGGCCCGCGAACGGCGCCGTGATCCCACCGAAGGCGAGCCACGGCGAGCCGGCGCGCAGCTCGTCGAGCGACTCCATCGCGTCCTCGGGCGTGACCGGCGTCGGGCTGCTGCCGCCGTCGATGTAGACCAGCCCCGCGAGGTCCTCCGCCCCGGCGCGCCCGTCGAAGTCCCAGGTCGCGTAGGCGGTGGTGATGGTGCCGCCGAGCGAATGCCCGCCCATGACGATCTTGTGCCCCTGACGCTTGGCGAGCTCGACGACCCGGCGCAGGTCCTCGATCTCGACGCGCATGCCCCACTCGCGCGCGTAGGCGACGTCCTCGTCGGGGATGAGCTCGAAGTGCTCGGTGACGCTCGGGTCCTCGAGCCAGCCAAGGTAGTAGTCGAACAGCTCCTCACCGCTCGCGCGCCCGGTCTTCGCCAGGTCGAGCACCGAGTGGTCCTCGAGCTGGTTCTCGCGTCGCTCGACCGCCCACACCTGCCAGCCCTTGACGCGCGACACGATCAGGCGCCCGAGCGGCGCGAAGTAGGCCGCGCTGGCCGACGTGCCGGGATTCAGGATCAGCACGTTGCGCGCGCTGCGCGGGCCGATCTGCAGCACGCCGACCCGGTCGAGCTCGCTCGGCGTGCCGGGGGAAGCCGAGCCCTCGAGCCACACGAAGCGTACCGGGATCTCGGCCGATGCCGGTGCGACGAGCGCCGTCGTCACCGCGAGCACGACCGCGACCGCCATGCCGCTGCGCTTCCTGCTGCCGTTCGAGCCCATGCGCCCTCCTTGGTCTCCCTGCGGGCCGCGACGATAGCGCCACGACGCGCTC
>JBFMAS010000376.1:0-22824 GCA_040755575.1 Thermodesulfobacteriota bacterium | reverse complement strand
GTCGCGGGTGCGGTGCTCGGGGGCGTCCATCTCCGCCTGCGGACGGCGCCCCCGAGCGGCACGACGGTCAGCGGCCGGCGGCGATCATCGCCGCGACCGTGAAGTAGTCCGGCGAGGTGCCGGACTTCTCACCCTGGTTGAAGTACCAGCCCTGCTCGTTGGGGAAGCGCGGGCTCGGCAGGCTCGCCTTGGTGGCGTGCGCGGCCTGGATGTCGACCATCACGATCGCGGGCAGGAAGCCCATCTCGTCCTCGTACGTGATCTGCGCACCCGGGAAGGCCTGCTTGCGGAAGCTGAAGTCGTTCAGCCACACCTTCCACAGGTTGCCGGCGCGGTCGAAGATGTCCGAGTAGAGGACCGCGTAGGTCTCCTTGTCGATCCAGATCAGGCGCTTCGAGTACGCGTACTGCGCGAGCTTGGGCGTGCCCTCGATCACCCAGACCTTGCGCTTCTCCCAGACGTCGTCGAAGGCGAAGTTCGCGCTGCCCGCGGCCCACTTCACGGGGAAGTTCTGCGCGTGGAAGATGCCGAGCATCTCCTTCTCGCCGAGCAGCTTCCACTCGAACCAGGCCGGGTTGCCGGCGTAGCCGTAGTAGCTGTCGACGTCGGTGTCCTGGCCGAACAGCGCGTCGGAGCGCTGTGCCGACGACAGACGGCGCACGCGGCGCAGGCTCGGCAGGTAGAGCCACGTGTCGTCCTGACGGTCGGGGTCGAGGTAGCGGTAGGAGATCGTGCCGACGCCCTTCAGGTCGAACGGCTCGAGGATCGGATACAGGCCCTGCTTCGAGCGCACGCCGTCGGAGTTCGGCTCGAAGGTCGGCTTCGGGTCGACGAACAGGCGCCCGATGAAGCTCATGGCGCGCAGGTGGTCGAGCAGGAAGTGGCGCTCGATCGACAGCTCGCTGCCGCCGGTGCCGATCGTGCCCGTGTCGGCGTCGAAGTTGCGCAGGTCGACGTCGTCGGTGATCAGCGGCTTGTAGTCGTAGTTCCACATGATCTTGGTCGCGGCCTGCGGGTCGTTCGGGTCGATGTTCGGGAACGGCAGCCCCGCGGTGTAGTTCTCGACGCGACGTCCGTCCGCGGACAGCCTGGCCTGCCCGGCGTACTTCTCCGTCGCCTCGAGGTAGCGTCGCGGCATGGTGATCGTCTTCGTCTCGACGACGGTGATCGGCATCCCGTGCTCGACGCACCACTGGACACCGGGCGAGATGAGGTCCTTGATCTGCGCGACGTTCGACGCGTCGAAGCGATCGCCGGGGTTTGCCGCGTTGCTGACGGTAGTGGAGGCCAGCAGCAGCAGCGCGGCGAGCATCCATCGAGAACGAATTGGCGTCATCGTCTCCCTCCAGGGGCGAATCCCATCCACGAGCTACTGCGTTGGCGGCACGGTGTGCAAGAGGACTCGACCCCGATGCACGCGAACGGCCGTTTCTAAAGCGCGTCGTGCCTCGAAGGTCAACGCGCGGGCGAGATCTCGCCGCGCTCGACCAGCCAGCGCAGCGTCGCGCGCAGGCCTTCCGGCGCCGCGCGCGGCCGCCAGCCGAGCTCGCTGCGCGCCCGGTCCGAGACCGGCGTCGCGCCCGAGAGCAGGAACTCGAGCTGCCCCGCCGGCAGCAGCGGCGGTCGCCGCGTGACGGCCGAGAGGCCCTCGGTCGCGATCGACACGCCGCGCGCGACCCAGCGCGGCAGGACCCCCGGCAGGCGCACCTCGACGCCGAGGACGTCCCTCGCCGCGGCCGCCATCTCGCGCGCCAGATCCGGCAGGGTCCACACCGACTCGCTCAGGATGAAGCGGCTTCCGGGCGCGGCGCGCTCGGCGAGCAGGTGGCCGCGTGCGACGTCGTCGGCGAAGACGATCGGCATGGTGCCCGGCAGGAGCAGCGGGATCTCGCCGGCGATCAGGCGCTTCAGGAGATCGTTGACGCCCGGCGACGTCGTCGGCGAGGTGCCGTAGACCGCCGACGGGTGCAGGAGCACGGCCGGGAGGCCCTCCTCGAGCGCACGCTGCACCATGCGGTCGGCCGCCTGCTTCGAGCGCTCGTAGTGCGTGTGCTTCGGCGCCGGGTCGAGCACCGACTCGTCGAACGGCACGCCCGGGCGCCATGCGAAGACGTCGATCGTGCTGGTGTAGACGAAGCGCGCGACGCGAGCCGCGCGAGCCGCGCGCAGCATGCTCTCCGTCCCGCCGACGTTGACCCGCTCGAAGGTCGCCGGATCCGCCAGCCACTGCTCCGGCAGCCCGGCCGCGTGGAACACGCACTCGACCTCCTGCAGCGCGGGCGGCAGCGTCGCGTCGACGGTGACGTCGCCGCGCACGAGCTCGCACGCCGCCGGCAGGAGCGGGCGCGCACGCTCCGGGTCGCGGACCAGCGCCCGGACGCGGCGGCCGTCGGCGACCAGCGCCCGCGCGATCGCGTTGCCCACGTTCCCGGTGGCACCGGTGACCAGAGCGACGGCCATCGCCCGCGCTTACCATGGCGAGCGCTCCTGCGCCGAACCGTGGAGCCGCGCAGCGCCGCCCGCCCCACCATGCGGCGGTGCACGAGAGGACACGTTTTCCGGCTTGACTGGCGCCGCACCCGTTCGCGATAACCACCCGGCGCGGTCCGGCCCCGACTCGAGGCGCACCACCCGGCGCGGCTGTCGTGGTCGGACGCGGGAGGTCCGACGGGAGGTGCAGGGATGACGAGAGCCCGCTGGGTGGCCGTGACCGCGTTGCTGCTGCTGTCCGCGCTCGCCACGCCCGCCTGGAGCGGCGGTGCCACCTGCTTGACGGGCACCGACCCCGAGACCGCGGGCGATCCCGGCGCCATCGTGCGGCTGCGGGACGCGATCGCCGCGAGCTGCCCCTGCGGGGCGTACGACGGCACCGCCGGCCGGTCGCGCGGCGCCTACCTGGCCTGCGCGCGCGGCGTGATCGACGCCCACGTCGCGAGCGGCGCGCTGCGGCCGCAGTGCCGGGCCTACGTGCGCCGGCTCGGCTCGGCGGCGGTGTGCGGGCGGCCGGCGGCGGCCGGCGCGGCACCGTGCGTGCGACGCTCGGACGGCGGCAAGGTCTCGTGCACCATCAAGGCGCCGGCCCTGCGCTGCGCCGACCGGCCGGGCCAGGAGCAGCAGGCGTGCCCGGGCTTCACGCACTGCATCGACGCCGCGGACAGCAACGGCGACCTCCTCGTCGATGCGCGGGACACGGGCGTCTGCAATCCCGCGCCTTCGCCCTCGCCGCGGCCCGCGGCGACGCCGACGCCGCGAGCCACCGCTGCGGCGCCGCAGCCCTTCCCCACCGGCTCCGGCGGCGCGCTCCTCGCGCTGCTCGTCAACCAGTACCGCCTCGCGAACGGCAAGTCGCCGGTCCCGATCACGCCGACGATGATGGCCGTCGCGGGCGCGCACGTGGCGGATCTCGTGGAAAACCCCGAGGTCGTCGGGCCCTCGTGCAACCTGCACAGCTGGTCCTCGACCAGCATGTGGAGCGGCTGCTGCTACGACGCGAGCCACACCCAGGCGACGTGCATGTGGAGCAAGCCCGGCGAGATCGGCTCGGCGCTCGGCTACGCGCGCTACACCGGCAACGGCTTCGAGCTCGCCTACCGCGGCTGGTACTCGACGCCCGAGATGGTGCTCGACTTCTTCACGCGGAGCTCCGCCCACCGGGCCGTGCTGCTCAACCAGCAGGGCTGGGCGAGCTACGATCCCTTCCCCGCCATGGGTGCGGCGATGCGCGGCGAGTTCGCGGTGATCTGGTTCGGCAGCGCGAACGACCCGGAGCAGTAGCGCGGCGCGCGTCAGTCGAGCGCTTCGGCCTCGTCGCCGCTGACCGCCCCGAGGAACGCGACGAACGCGTCGAGCTCCTCCTCGGCGATCGGCCCGGCGTGATCGCCGAGCGCGAGCTCGCGACGAAAGGCGATGCGGACGCTCGTTTGCACGTCGCCGCCGCGCGAGCACAGGTCGGCGAAGGTGCCGAGCCAGAGGATCTCGCACCACCCTTCGAATGCGTTCGACAGCTCGTCGCGGGAGAGGCGCTGCACGTCGCGCGTGCGGGCGAGCACCCGGCCGAGCGCGTCGGCGATGCGCCGCGTCTCCGCTTCGTCGAACTGCAGCAGGCCGACCTCGGTCTCGCAGAGGAAGTCGAACAGCTCGGCGAGCGACGCGAACCAGACGAAGCAGCCGCGTGCGCCGCTGCCCGGATCGCCCGCGAGGTAGCCGAACGGGCAGCGGCGCGGGTCGCGCCGCGCCGCCTCGCGATAGGCGGTCGCGCAGCGCGCGAAGGTGGTGCCGTCTTCCCCCGAATCCGAAGCCATCGCCGATTCCCCTGCCATGCGGGCGAGCGTCGCGCAGAGACGGCGGGCGCGCATCACCCAAATGGTGACCCTCGATAAATTACTTCTTGTGCGCGACAGCGGCTGTCGGCGGCTGCCTCATCGCTGCATCGCACTTACGGTGGGCCCCGTTTCCGGCTACAGTCCCGGGCGGAGGACGGCAGATGACCGAGCAATCGTCTCGCGGCGGCGGACGCTACGGCACCCACGGACGCGTGCTGATCGCCGATCTTACGACGCGCACCGCGCGCAGCGAAGAGGTGGCGGAATCGGTCTACCGGAGCTTTCTCGGCGGCTACGGGCTCGGCGCCTACCTGATGTGGCGTCATTATCCCGCGGGCACCGACCCGCTCGCGCCGGAGGCCTGCTTCGCGATCGTGTCGGGGCTGCTGACCGGCGTGCGCACGCCGTTCTCGGGCCGCATCCAGATCGTCGGCAAGTCGCCGCTCACCGGCACCTGGGCCGACTCGAACTCCGGCGGCAGCGTCGCGATCCAGCTGCGCCGCGCGGGCTACGACGCCCTGCTGGTCACCGGCAAGGCGAGCGAGCCGGTCGTCCTGGTGGTCAGCGACGGGCAGGTGCGCTTCGACGGGGCCGGCGAGCTCTGGGGGCAGGAGATCCCGCCCGTGTTCGACGCGCTGCGCACGCGCTACGGCGGCAAGTCGGAGGTCGGCGTCAGCGCGATCGGGCCGGCCGGCGAGCAGCTCGCGCGCATCGCGAGCGTGATGAACGACCGCTACCACGCCTTCGGCCGGCAGGGCTTCGGCGCGATCTACGGCAGCAAGAACCTGAAGGCGATCGTCGTCGCCGGCTCGGGCGAGGTGCCGATCGCCGACCCGGCGCGCTTCCGCGAGCTGTGCCAGCAGGTGACGTCCGAGTACAAGCGCGCGCTGTCGTGGAAGACGCGCTTCATGGTCTACATGGCCAAGCCCAAGAAGTGGATGGGCTGGATGTACCGGCTCATGCCGCGTCGCGGGCTCAAGGTCGAGGCGCCGCAGCAGGCGATGCGCCAGCTGTGGAGCGACCGCGGCACGACGGGTGCGGTCGCGATCAGCATCGAGAACGGCGACGCGCCGATCAAGAACTGGAAGGGCGTCGGCTCGGTCGACTTCCCGCTCGCGAGCAAGGGCTGGAAGCTCGACGGCAAGGAGGTCGACAGGTACGTCACCAAGAAGCTCTCCTGCGGCGACTGCCCGATGCCGTGCAAGGGCATCGTCACCGTCAAGAGCCGCGGCCTCACCGACGTGCGCCGGCCCGACTACGAGACCATCGCGGGCTTCGGCGCGAACCTGCTGAACGACGACCTCGAGGTCGTCACCGCCTGCCACGACGCGTGCAACCGCTACGGCATGGACGCGGTGAGCGCGAGCGCCACGCTGGCGTGGGTGTGCGACCTGATGGACGAGGGGATCGTCACCCGCGACGACCTCGACGGCGTCGACATGCGCTGGGGCAACGGCGAGGCGGCTCTCGCGCTCACGGTCAAGATGGGCAAGGGCGAGGGCTGCGGCACGTGGCTGCGCCACGGCAGCGCGCGCGCGGCTCGGCACCTCGGCCGCGGCAGCGAGCGGTTCGCGGTGCACGTGCACGGGCAGGAGCCGGCCTACCACGACACGCGCTTCACCTCCCTGATGGGCGTCACCTACATCGCTGACCCGACGCCGGGCCGGCACACGGCGGGCAGCGCGTCGTGGAACGAGACCTTCAACTCGAAGTTCCCGATCCCGAACGTCGTCGACCCGAAGGAGGTGACCGTCGCCTGGCACGGCACCGAGGGCAAGGGCACGGCGCAGGCGCACTTCTCGAACGCGCACCAGGTGATGAACGGCCTCGGCCTGTGCATGTTCACCAACCTGACGGGCGGCCTGCCCTGGCTCGATCTCGTGAACTCGCTCACCGGCTGGCGCATGACCGAGAAGGACCTGCTGCTCGCCGGCGAGCGCATCCAGAACCTGCGCGCCGCCTTCAACCGCCGCGAGGGCATCAAGCCCGGCGACTTCCAGCCGCACCCGCGCATGCTCGGCGAGGGCGACGGCAACCTGCAGAAGGGCCCGCTGAAGGGGGTCACGGTGCCGCTCGCACGGCTCAAGGACGACTACTATCGCGCGATGGGCTGGGACACGGTGACGGGCAACCTGTCGCGCAAGCGCGCGGACGAGCTCGGCATGACGGAGCTGCTCGCCGGCTACGTCGACGGATGAGCGTGCTCGCACGCCTGCGCGCGCTGGTGACGCGCGGGCGCGCGGCGCCGCCCGCCGGCACGATCCGCGTGCGCGTGCTGCTCAAGGGCCGAACGGGCACCGGCTGGTACGACGTCGACGAGAAGCTCGCGCTCCCCGAGGGCGCGACGCTCGCGACGCTGCTCGACGCCGCCGAGCGCCGCGGGATCCGCCTGCACGAAGCGCTCGCGACCAGCCCGCACCTCGCGCACACGCTGATGCTGAACGGCGAGCGCTGCCCGGTCGAGGCCAACCGCGAGCGCGTGCTCGCGGACGGCGACGAGGTCTACCTGCTCGCACCGCTGGCGGGCGGGCGGTAGCAGCGCGCCGCGCCTGCCGGCCGAGCGCCCGCAGACCTGCAGACCTACGAGGCCGACGCCGGGCGCCAGGTCTGCAGCACCCGCGCGTAGTTGCCGCGCTCGAACGCCGCCGGGTCGGGGCAGCGCTGGTGGCTCATGCTGCCCTGCGCCTGGCGGAGCGAGTCGTACTCGTGCTCGGAGAGCCAGGTCGCGAGACCGTCGCGCACGCCGCGCAGCGCCTCGGGACCGGAGATCAGCAGCTCCGACACCATCTGCACGGCGTGCGCGCCCGCCATGACCGCCTTGACGGCATCGAGCGCGGTGTGGACGCCGCCCGTCACGGCGAGCGACGCCCGTACGCGCCCCGACAGGATCGCGAGCCAGCGCAGCCGCGGCAGCAGCTCGAAGGAGTGCGACAGCTCGAGCCGCGGCGCCACCTCGAGCGCCTCGACGTCGATGTCCGGCTGGTAGAAGCGGTTGAACAGCACGATCCCGTCGGCACCCGCACCGTCGAGCTCGACCGCGAGCCGTGCGAGCGAGCTGTAGTACGGCGAGAGCTTGACGGCGAGCGGGATGCCGAGCCCTTGCTTGACGGTGCGGACGACGTCGAGCACGCGCTGCTCCACCGCGCGCCCGCTCTCCTCCCAGTTGGCGGCCACGTAGTAGACGTTGAGCTCGAGCGCGTGCGCGCCCGCCTGCTCGATGAGCCTGCCGTACTCGAGCCAGCCTGCGGAGCTGGTGCCGTTCAGCGAGCCGATCACCGGGATCGACACGGCCTCGCGGATCCGGCGCACGCGCTCGAGGTACGCGTCCACGCCGACGGCGAGCTGACGATCCGGGAAGTAGGTCAGCGCCTCGCCGAACGAGTGCGCGTGGGCCTCGGTCGCGGCCGACACGCTGTGCTGCTCCGCCTCGATCTGCTCCTGGAACAGCGAGTGCAGCACGATCGCGGCGGCACCGGCGTCCTCGAGCCGGCGCACCACGTCGAGGTTGTCGGCCAGCGGCGACGCGCCCGGCATCAGCGGGTGCGGCAGCTCGAAGCCGAGATACGTCGTGGAGAGGTCCATCGCGCGCCCTCCGCTCCTCACGCCGGCTCGCGGGCCGGCGTGGCGGCCGCGGGGGCGGCGGCCGCGGCGCCCGCCTTCGGTGCGGCGTGCACGTCGGCGAGGTGCAGCCGTGCGAGATCCTCGTACACGCTGAAGCGGCGCACGCTCTCCCGGCGCGCCGCCGCCGCGAGCCGCTTGAAGCGCTCGGGGTCGTCCTGCTCGACGACGCGGAAGCGCGTCTCGTTGCGCAGGAAGTCGACGAGCGGCACGTGCTGCGCGCCGGAGTCGAGCTGCAGCGGGCTCTCGCCGCGCGCGATGCGGCGCGGGTCCCAGCGGTAGAGCGGCCAGTAGCCGCTGCCGACGGCGAGCTTCTGCTGCTCGAGCCCGTGCGCGAGGTCGTAGCCGTGCGCGATGCAGTGGCTGTAGGCGATGATCAGCGACGGCCCGGGGAACGACTCCGCCTCCTGGAACGCACGCACCGTGTGCTGGTCCTTCGCCCCGAAGGCGACGTGCGCGACGTAGACGTTGCCGTACGACATCGCCATCAGGCCGAGGTCCTTCTTCGCCGTCGTCTTGCCGGCGGAGGCGAACTTGGCCGCGGCGCCGAGCGGCGTCGCCTTCGACTGCTGGCCGCCCGTGTTCGAGTAGACCTCCGTGTCGAGCACCAGCACGTTGACGTCGACGCCCAGCGACAGCACGTGGTCGAGCCCGCCGAAGCCGATGTCGTACGCCCAGCCGTCGCCGCCGACGATCCAGACGCTCTTCTTCACCAGGTAGTCGGCGAGCGCGGCGAGCAGGCGCGCCTCGGGGCGGTCGATGCGCGCGAGCCGCGCGCGCAGCGCCGCGACGCGCTCGCGCTGCGCGGCGATCCCCTTCTCGTCGTCCTGCCGCGCCGCGAGCAGCGCCGCGACCATCTCGTCGCCGAGCTCCGGTGCGAGCTGGTGGAGGAGCGCCTCGGCGTGGTCGCGGTGGTGGTCGACCGCCAGGCGGATCCCGAGGCCGAACTCCGCATCGTCCTCGAACAGGGAGTTCGACCACGCGGGCCCGCGGCCGTCGCGGTTCGTCGTCCACGGCGTCGTCGGCAGGTTCGCGCCGTAGATCGACGAGCAGCCGGTCGCGTTGGCGATCAGCGCGCGGTCGCCGAACAGCTGGCTCAGGAGCTTCAGGTAGGGCGTCTCGCCGCAGCCCGCGCACGCGCCCGAGAACTCGAACAGCGGCTCGAGGAGCTGCACGTGCTTGATGTCGCTGCGCACCTGGGTGCGATCGACCTCGGGCAGCTCGAGGAAGAAGGCGAAGTGGTCGCGCTGCGCCTCGCGCAGCGGCGCCTGGGGCGCCATGTCGAGCGCCTTGTGACGCGGGTTCGCCTTGTCCTTCGCGGGACAGACCTGCACGCACAGCGTGCACCCGGTGCAGTCCTCCGGCGCCACCTGCAGCGTGTAGTCCTGGCCCGGATACTCGTTGCCGCGGTAGGGCGTCGCCTTGAAGCCCGCCGGCGCCCCGGCGAGATCGTCGGGGGGCACCACCTTGGCACGGATCGCGGCGTGCGGGCACACCAGCGCGCACTTGTTGCACTGGATGCAGATCGCCTCGTCCCAGACCGGGATCTCGAGCGTGATGTTGCGCTTCTCCCAGCGCGCGGTGCCGACCGGCCAGGTGCCGTCGACCGGGAACGCGCTGACCGGCAGCAGATCGCCCTTGCCGGCGAGCATCGTCGCGGTCACGCGCCGAACGAAGTCCGGCGCCTCGGCGGCGACGATCGGCGGGCGTACGCGGCTCGCGGTCGCGGCGGACGGCACCTCAACCCGGTGCAGGTGCGACAGCGTCGCGTCGACGGCCGCCAGGTTGGCGCGCACGACGCTCTCCCCCTTGCGCGCGTAGGACTTCTCGATGTCCTTCTTGATGCACGCGATCGCCTCCTCGCGGGGCAGCACGCCGGAGATCGCGAAGAAGCACGTCTGCATGATGGTGTTGATGCGGCCCCGCATGCCGAGCTCTCGCGCGAGCCGGTGCGCGTCGATCACGTGGACCTCGAGGCCGAGCTCGACGATCCGCTCCTGCACCTCGCGCGGCAGGTGCTGCCAGAGCTCGTCCGGTGCGTACGGCGCGTCGAGCAGGAACACCGCGCCCGGCGCGGCCGCCTCGAGCACGTCGTGGCGGTCGAGGAGCGAGAACTGGTGGCAGCCGACGAAGCTCGCGCGCCGGACGAGGTAGCTCGAGCGGATCGGGCGCGGGCCGAAGCGCAGGTGCGACACGGTCACGGCGCCGGACTTCTTCGAATCGTACACGAAGTAGCCCTGGCCGAAGCTGTCCGTCTCCCTGCTGATGATCTTGATCGCGCTCTTGTTCGCGCTCACCGTGCCATCCGAGCCGAGGCCGTAGAACACCGCGCGCACGACGTCGTCGGGCTCGACGTCGAAGTCCGGATCGACGGGCAGCGACTGGTGCGTCACGTCGTCGACGATGCCGACCGAGAAGTGGCGCCGCGGCGCGCGGCCGGCGAGCTCGTCGAGCACCGCCTTGACCATCGCCGGCGTGAACTCCTTCGAGCCGAGCCCGTAGCGCCCGCCGACGACGAGCGGCTCGGCCGCGAGGCGCTCGCCGCCCTCGCGCAGCGCGGCGACCACGTCGAGGTAGAGCGGCTCGCCGACCGCGCCGGGCTCCTTGGTGCGGTCGAGGACGGCGATGCGCTTCACCGAGCGCGGCAGCGCCTGCACGAAGGCCTCGGCCGAGAACGGCCGGTAGAGGCGGACCTTGACGAGCCCGACCTTCTCGCCCCGCGCGCACAGCGCGAGGACGGTCTCGTGCGCCGTCTCGGCGCCGGAGCCCATCAGCACCAGGACGTCCTCGGCGGCGGGATCGCCGACGTAGTCGAACAGATGGTACGCGCGCCCGGTCAGCGCCGCGAAGCGGTCCATCGTCTGCTGCACGGCGCCCGGCGCCGCGAGGTAGAAGCCGTTCGCCGCCTCGCGTGCCTGGAAGAAGACGTCCGGGTTCTGTGCGGTGCCGCGGATCTGCGGGTGGTCCGGCGTCAGGCCGCGCTCGCGATGCGCCGCGAGCGCGGCGGGATCGAGCAGGGCATGCAGCGCGCCGTCCTCGAGCGGGACGATCTTCGCGACCTCGTGCGACGTGCGAAAGCCGTCGAAGAAGTGCAGGAACGGCACGCGCGACGAGACGGTCGCGGCGTGTGCGACCGCGGCCAGGTCCTGCGCCTCCTGCACCGAGGCCGAGCACAGCATCGCGAAGCCGGTCTGCCGGCACGCCATCACGTCCGAGTGGTCGCCGAAGATCGACAGCGCGTGCGTCGCGATCGCGCGCGCCGCGACGTGCATGCAGAACGGCGTCAGCTCGCCCGCGATCTTGTACATGTTCGGGATCATCAGCAGGAGGCCCTGCGACGCGGTGAAGGTGGTCGCGAGCGCGCCCGCCGTCAGGGCCCCGTGCACGGCCCCGGCGGCTCCGCCCTCGGACTGCATCTCGACGATGCGCGGCACCGTGCCCCACAGGTTCGTCCTGCCGCGCGCCGACCACTCGTCGGCGAGCTCGCCCATCGGCGAGGACGGCGTGATGGGGTAGATCGCGATGATCTCGCTCACGCGGTGCGCAACCGAGGCGGCCGCCTCGTTGCCGTCGAGGGTGATCATGGTGCGCTCGGGCATGTCCGAGGAGAGGGGATGCAAGAGGAAGGCCCCGGCGCGGGCGACGTCCGGCCTGCGTCGCACGTCGCCGGGCTCCGATCCCTGACAAGGCGCGGCGCACCGCTTTCCCGGCCGGAGGAACGACGCGTGGCTCGACACCCGCGCGCGGCGGGATCCGACCCCGGTCGCGTGCGGCCGGCGAGCGCGCCGCGCGGTCCTCTTCGCGCTCGCCATGCTCTCGGCCCGTGCGCGGGCGCTCGCGCGCCGTTGCCGCCGCACGCGTCGGCGGATACGGCCAGGACATGGGGCGCGAGATCGACCGGCACGAGTTCGCGGACGCCGAGTACGAGCGCTTCGCCGCACGCCTGCGCGACAGCCTGACGGCGCTCGAGCGGGTGCTCGGGCGGCCCGGCTTCGGCGAGGGTCCGCCGACGCTCGGCGCCGAGCTCGAGCTCTCGCTGGTCGACGACGGCGGCAGGCCCCTGCCCTGCAACCGCGCGGTGCTCGAGGACGCCGGGCACCCGCTGCTGACGCTCGAGACGGACCGCTTCGACCTCGAGTGCACGACCTCGCCGGTGCCGCTCGCCGGCCGGCCGTTCGCGGCGCTCGGGGACGAGCTGTCCGCCACCCTCGCGGCCGCACGCGTCGCCGCGGCGCGCCACGGCGCGCGCATCGCGACCATCGGCATCCTCCCGACCCTGCGCGAGGCCGACCTGCAGGCCGGGGCGCTCACCGAGAGCGCACGCTACCGCGCGCTCTCGGCCGGGCTCCGCCGGCTGCGGCGCGCGCCCTTCGAGGTGGCGATCGCCGGCGAGGACGAGCTGCGGATCGCGTGCGACGACGTCACCTTCGAGGGCGCGACGACGTCGTGGCAGGTGCACCTGAAGGTCCCGCCCTCGGCCTTCGTCGCGACCTACAACGCGGCGCAGATCGCGATCGCGCCCGTGCTCGCGGCCGCCGTCAACTCGCCCTGCTTTCTCGGCCGGCGGCTCTGGGACGAGACGCGCATCGCGCTCTTCCGCCAGGCGGTCGACGAGCGCGTCGACGCCGACGCGGACGACTGGCGCCCGGCGCGCGTCTCCTTCGGGCACGGCTGGGCGCGCCGCGGCGCGTTCGAGCTGTTCGCGGAGAGCGTCGCCCTGCACCCGCCCGTCATCCCGATCCTCGCCGACGAGGATCCGCTCGCGGCGGCGCGCGCCGGCGTCCCGGCGCTCGCCGAGCTGCGCCTGCACCAGGGCACGGTGTGGCACTGGACCCGCCCGGTCTACGACGCGGGCGGCGGCGGCCACGTGCGCATCGAGATGCGCGCGCTGCCGTCCGGGCCGACGATGGCCGACATGCTCGCGAACGGTGCGTTCCTGGTCGGCCTGACGCTCGCGCTCGGGCCCGAGTCCGAGCGGCTCGTGAGCCGGCTCACGTTCGGCCAGGCGCGGCGCAGCTTCTACCAGGCCGCCCGGCGCGGGCTCGACGCCGAGATCCTGTGGCCCACGGACGAGCCGCCCTCGCCGCGGCCGGTCGCAGCCCACGCGCTCGTGCCGCGCCTCCTGCCGCTCGCGCGCGACGCGCTCGTCGACCTGCACAACAACACCGGCCACAACCCGGCGTACGGCGTCGGGGCCGCGGCCGACGCCGCGCGCCTCAACCTGACGGCGCTGTTCGCCGAGCGCTACGTCGTGTCCGAGCTGCGCCTCGGCACGCTGTGCGAGGCGACGGCGCAGGACTTCCCGAGCGTGACCATCGAGTGCGGGCGTGCCGGCGACCCCGCGGCCGACGAGACGGCACGCGCGGGGCTCGAGCGCTACTTGACCGCGTTCGAGATCGAGACGCGCGCCGTGCTCGCGACCCGCATGACGGTGCTCGAGGATCCCGTCCGGGTGAGCGTCGTGCCGGGCGTGCGGCTCGCGTTCGCGGAGCGTCCCCTCGCCGGCGTCGACCTCACGCTCGCGCCCGATCTCGACCGGCACAACTTCGAGACCGTGCTGCCCGGCGCGCCGCTCGGCTGGCTCGCGCCAGGCGCGGCGTGGCCGCTCGAGGCGCGGGCCGCCGACGGCGAGGAGGTGTCGCGCGACCTGTTCGTCGTGCGCGACGGCCGCGTCGAGACCCGCCGCGGCATGGTGCCGATCATGATGACGACGGACGCCGCGCTCGTGCTCGCGGACTGCCTGTTCTACGCGGTGCGGGTGCGGGAGGAGATCGGGCGCGGATGAGAACGGGCGCGCCGCCGGCTCACACCGCCTCTTCGCCGCGCTCCTCGACGTAGCGCCGCCAGTGCACCCAGCCGCTCGCCGTCGCGAAGCCCCAGTCGCGGCGCTTGCGCGTGTGCACGAACAGCGTCGTCGTCGCGACGCCCGGCGGCAGCACCAGGCGGTGCAGGTGCGTCGCGCGGCGGAGCAGCACCGAGCCCGGTCCGTACCAGCGCTCGCCCGCCTCGGTGACCTCGACGTAGCCGCCGCGCAGGATCACCGTCGCGTAGTGCCAGGGGTGGTCGTGCAGATCGCGGTCGAGGTCGCTGCGCAGGATGTTGTGGATGCGCCCCGACAGCCAGCGCGAGCGAAAGAGCCAGAAGCGCTCCATGTAGCCGTCGAGGTGCAGGTACGGCGTGCGCTGCGCGCGCCGCACCAGGCGCTCGACGAGCGCCTGCCAGAGCCTCGAGCCGGCGAGCCCGCCGTCGCGCTCCACCTGCCCCACCGCTTCCCCGTAGCCGCGCGCGCCGTCCATCGCACGAGCGTCTAGCAGACGGAGCGCCGTCCGACGACGACGCCGCTAATGAACAACCCTGTTGACTACTTCGGCGGGCCGGGATAGTGCGCGTCGCATGCGGACGAGCGAGCCGGCGCGCGGCGGCAGCCGCGCGCGCGTGCGCGACCCCGACGCGACGCACGAGGCGATCCTCGCGGCCGCGCAGGCGATGATGGCGCAGCACGGGCCCGCCGGGCTCACGGTGAGCGACGTCGCGCGTCGCGCCGGCGTCAACCGCGGCACCGCCTACCAGCACTTCCCGACGCGCGAGCGGCTCGTCGCCGCGGTGCTCGAGCGTCTCGGCCGGCGCACCAAGGAGGTGCTCGACGCCGACGCACCGGCGAGCCTCGACGAGCGGGTCGACGCGACCGTGCGCTACTTCGTCGAGCACCCCGAGCTGATCCGGGTATCGGTGTTCCGCATGCTCGCCGGGATCCCGCACCCGAGCGAGGAGCTGTGGCGGGACTACGTCGAGCGCGTGCGGCTGCTCGCGGCGAGCCCCGACAGCCAGGACCGGATCGACCCCGACATGCTGGCCGTGATCCTGCTCGGCGCGACCATGCTGTGGTCGCTGCGCGTGCAGAGCGGCTCGGCGACCGCCGCAGCGACGCGGCGCTACCTGCGCGAGCTGAAGCGGCTCATGCTGTACGGCGTGGTCAGGCCCGAGCGCCACCCGGAGCTCGCCGCCGGCGTCCGCGACGGCGCGCCGCGCACGGCGACCATGCGGCGCACGCGCCGCGCGAGCTGAGAAAAAGATCGATTCGTGGAGGGAGCGACGATGCGCCTCGAAGACATGGTTCTCGTCAGCGTCGACGATCACGTCGTCGAGCCGCCCGACATGTTCGAGCGCCACGTGCCCGCCGCATACCGCGACAGGGCGCCGCGCGTCGTGCGCACGGCGAGCGGCGACGACGTCTGGTCCTACGAGGGGCAGCTGCGGCCGAACGTCGGGCTGAACGCGGTCGCCGGCCGGCGGCCGGAGGAGTACGGCTTCGAGCCGACGAGCTTCCAGCAGATGCGCCGGGGCTGCTGGGACGTGCACGAGCGCATCCGCGACATGAACGTCAACGGGCTCCTCGCCTCGATGTGCTTCGGCTCGTTCCCGTCGTTCTGCGGTCTCTTGTGGGTGCGCTCGAAGGACAAGGCGACCTCGCACGTGATGCTGCAGGCCTACAACGACTGGCACGTCGACGAGTGGTGCGCCGCCTACCCGGGGCGCTTCATCCCGCTCGCGCAGCTGCCGCTGTGGGACGTCGAGCTGATGACGCAGGAGGTGCGCCGCGTCGCGAGGAAGGGCTGTCACGCGGTCGCGTTCCCCGAGAACCCGACGCTGCTCGATCTACCGAGCATCCACGACCGCGCCTGGGACCCGTTCTGGCGCGCGTGCGCCGACGAGCAGGTGGTGCTCGCGATCCACATCGGCAGCGTCTGGCAGCCGTCGCCGCCGTCGCGCGACTCGGCCGTCGAGACGATGATGGCCGGCGTGCCGATCGCGTGCTTCAGCGCGGCGTCGGACTTCGTCTTCTCCGAGGTGCTGCGCCGCTTCCCCGACCTGCGCATCGCGCTGTCCGAGGGCGGCATCGGCTGGATCCCGTACTTCCTCGAGCGCATCGACTACCTGAACGAGCGTCACCATGCCTGGACGCGCTGGGACTTCGGCGGCGAGCGCCCGAGCGACGTGTTCCGCCGGCACTTCCTGACCTGCTTCATCGACGACGCGACCGGCGTACGCCTGCGCGACGCGATCGGCGTCGACGCGATCTCGTGGGAGTGCGACTACCCGCACTCCGACAGCACCTGGCCGACCGCCCCGGAGCGCCTGATGAAGAGCCTCGCCGGCGTGCCGGACGACGAGGTCGACAGGATCACGCACCGGAACGCGCTGCGCTTCTTCCACTTCGACGCGCTCGCCGAGGTCGGCGGGCGCGAGCGGGCCACGGTCGGCGCGCTGCGCGCGCAGGCGCGGGACGTCGATCTGACGCCGCTCGCGGGCGGCGGCGGCAAGCCGCCGGCCGAGCACGCGCGCCCGGTCACCGCAGGCGACGTGCTCAAGCAGCTCGCGACCGCGCTCGACGGCAGCGCCCTACGCGGGAGCTGAGCGCCGTGAGCACGGTGACGACGACGGCGAGACCGGCGGAGTTGCGCGAGTTCGACCCGTACGACTGGAGCTTCCACGAGGACCCCTACCCGACCTACCGCTGGCTGCGCGACGAGGCGCCCGCCTACCACAACCCGAAGATCGGCTTCTGGGCGGTGTCGCGCTACGACGACGTGCTGGCCGCCTTCAAGGACACCGAGCACCTGTCGAGCGCGAAGGGCGTGTCGCTCGAGCAGTCCTCGCACGCCGACCCGTCGGAGACCGCGTCGTTCATCGCCATGGACCCGCCGCGCCACGACGTGATGCGCGGCCTGGTCGCGCGCGGCTTCACGCCGAGGCGCGTCAGCGAGCTCGAGCCGCGCATCCGCGAGATCGCCACCGAGCACATCGACCGCTTCGTCGAGCAGGGACGCTGCGACTTCATCCGCGACTTCGCGGGCAAGCTGCCGATGGACGTGATCAGCGAGATGCTCGGCGTCCCGGTCGCCGACCGCGACGTCCTGCGCCACTGGGCCGACACCCTGCTGCACCGCGAGGACGGCGTGCGCGAGATCCCGCAGGCGGGCATCGAGGCCGCCTTCCAGATCGTCGGCTACTTCCAGGAGCTGGTGAAGGACCGGCACGCGCGGCCGACGTCCGACCTGCCGAGCGCGCTGCTCGCCGCGGAGCTCGACGGGCGTCGCCTCACCGACAAGGAGGTCATCTCGTTCCTGTTCCTGATGGTGATCGCCGGCAACGAGACCACGACCAAGCTGCTCGGCAATGCGCTCTACTCGCTGTGGAAGAACCCCGAGCAGCGCGCGCTGGTGCGCGCCGACGAGCGCCTCGTGCCGGCCTGGGTCGAGGAGACGCTGCGCTACGACCCGTCGACGCAGCTCCTCGCGCGCACGGTGCGCGGCGAGTACGAGCTGCACGGGCGGCGCATGCGCGACGGCGAGCGCGTGCTGATCCTGATCGGGGCCGCGAACCGCGACGAGCGCGTCTTCCGCGATCCCGACGTCTACGACCTCCGCCGCGATGCGAGCGCGCACCTCGCCTTCGGCAAGGGGACGCACTTCTGCATGGGGGCGTCGCTCGCGCGCCTCGAGGGCCGGATCGCGCTCGAGGAGGTGCGCCGGCGCCTGCCGGACTTCGAGATCGACGCGAGCGGCCTCGTGCGGGTGCACTCGACGAACGTCCGCGGCTTCGCCGCGATGCCGATCGCCTTCACGCCCGGACGGAGCGAGGGCTGAGGAGATCCCGATCGACGTGGAACCGGTTTTTTTTGACGGACTCCCCGTGAACGGGGTGGCGTCGGGGAAGCGGGCTGCGGTACTGTGGCGCCTCCCGTCAACGAGAGGAGACGCACATGAGGAGATCCGCTTCGCTCCTCGCCGCCGCAGCGCTCGTCGCGCTGCCGTCCGCCGTCGCCGCCACGACGTACGTGCTGCCGAGCGATGCCGCGCTCGCCGACCGGGCGGAGCTCATCGCCCGCGTGCGTGTCGATTCCTTCACAGCCGCCCCGGGCCGTGCAGCGCTCGACTACGCGGTCACGCTGGAGCGCGTGCTCAAGGGCGAGCGCACGGGGACTCTCACCGTACGGGTTCCCGGCAACCCGGCACCGCGGCACGGTCACGCGCTGCGCGTGGACGGTGCCCCCGAGCTGCGACCCGGCCAGCGCGCCCTCCTCTTCCTGCACCCGAACGACGACGGCACGTTCCGCGTCGTCCACCTCGTGCTCGGAGCGTTCGTCGAGACGCGAGCCCACGACGACGGCCGCGGCGCGCTCCTCCTGGCCTCGGACAAGGCGGCCGTGTGCGCGCTCTACCCGGACGTGCGGCTGACCCCCGCGGAGTGCGCACAGCGCTGAGGCGGGAGCCACCGGCCGCGCCGGCCGGCGTCGTCTGCGCAAGACCGTCCCATCGCGCGCACGTCCGCTTCGCTGCCCCTGCGAGGCGCCGGCCTCGCGCCATTCCATCGAAGGGACCTCTATGGGCGTCGCCGCGGAGCGACGCGAGGGAGTGATCGCATGGCACGACGCGCACGCAACGAGTTCCTGCCCGTCAAGGTCGGCTGGCTCGGCGCCTGCCTCGACGGCGAGGGCGGCGGCTACGACAAGATCCACCGGATGGCGTTCGACGAGGCGCGCGAGCAGGGCGTGTTCACCCGCGCCGTCGAGCACGTCATCCACGAGGAGGACGGCCTGCCGAACGGCTCCGCGCAGAACGCGATCGACGGCTACAGGTGGCTCGTCGAGCAGGGCTGCGTGATCGTCGCCGGCGCCTACAGCTCGGACAACGCGATCGCGATCGCACCGTACGCGAACGAGCTGAAGGTGCCGCTGATCTCGTGGTGCGGCACCGAGCGCTACTCGGGCGAGTACTGCTTCCAGCTCGGCAACGGCGACTGCGGCGGTGACGCCGCGCTGATGGCGCACTGGCTCAAGCGCAAGGGCTACAAGCGCATCGCGGTGCTGAACGAGGTGTCGCCGAACGGCGAGGAGTACTTCCGCTTCTTCCGCCAGGAGTGCCGGCGCCTCGATCTGTCGGTCGGCGCCGTCGAGACGGTGTCGCAGCAGCCGAAGGACCTCGCCGAGAACCTCGCCAACCTGAAGCGCGCGCAGTGCGACGCGCTCGCCTACATGGGCTACGGGATGCTGGTCGCGCAGGGGCTGATGCGGCCCGCGCTCGAGAAGATCGGCTGGGACCCGCCGCGCATCATGACCACCGCGTTCATGTTCTACCTGGTCGGCTTCGAGCACTTCGAGGGCTGGGTCGGGATCGACCAGCTCTGTCCCGAGAACCCGCTCGTCGAGCCGTTCCGCGCGGCCTTCGAGAAGCGCCACGGCGCGAATCCGCCGATGTGGCCGAACGCGATCCCGGTGCTCGCCTACGACACCGCGCGGGTGATGGTCGAGGCGCTGCACCGCGCGCCGATCCTCACCGGCCCGGGCGTCAAGGAGGGCCTCGAGAGGATCCGCTTCATGCCGTCGGCGACCGGCGGCCCGCGCACGCACATCGCGTGCAGCCCGTACGACCACAAGATGTTCAAGGGCGACTGGCTGCTGTACGGCCGCGTCCGCGGCGGCAAGCTCGAGCTCGAGGGCCTCTACGAGCCCGCTCCGGGATCGCACTGACATGCCGGGCCCGAGCCACCCCATCGACGACGCGATCCGCCTCACCGACGGCGCGTTCTACGGCAACGACCCGCACCCGCACCTCAAATGGATGCGCGAGAACGCGCCCGTCTACTGGGACGAGGCGGGAGCGGTGTGGGGCATCACGCTCTACGAGGACGTGTTCGCGCTGGCGAAGGACTCGGACACCTGGCGGTCGAGCGGCGGCATCCGCCCGGACAACCCGCCGATGCCCTACATGATCGACATGGACGACCCGGATCACCGCAAGCGGCGCGCGCTCGTCAGCAAGGGCTTCACGCCCCGGCGGGTGATGGACCGCGAGCCGCGCGTGCGCGAGATCAGCGTCGACCTGCTCGAGCGTGCCAGGGCGCGCGGCGAGTTCGACTTCGTCAAGGACGTCGCCGCCTGGCTGCCGCTCATCGTCATCGGCGACATGCTGGGCGTCGACCCGTCCGACTACCCGCGCCTCCTCGAGTGGTCCGAGGCGATGATCCTCGGCACGGGCGCGACCAGCATCGAGCGCATGAACGACGCCGCTCGCGCGTTCGACGACTACACCACGTACCAGCGCCGCGTGCTCGAGGACCGGCGGAAGAGCCCGCGCGACGATCTCGTCAGCGTGCTGGTGCACGCCGAGGTCGACGGCGAGCGGCTGTCGGACGACGAGCTGCTGATGGAGACGCTGCTCATCCTGATCGGCGGCGACGAGACGACGCGCCACGTGCTCTCCGGCGGCATGCACCAGCTCCTGCTTCACCCGGAGCAGCGCGAGCTGCTCGCGCGCGAGCCGGCGCGCATCCCGACCGCCGTCGAGGAGATGCTGCGCTGGGTGAGCCCGATCCAGAACATGGCACGCACCGCGTCGCGCGACGTCGAGCTGCGCGGGCAGCGGATCCTCGCCGGGGAGAAGGTGATCCTGCTCTACCCGTCGGCGAACCGCGACGACGAGGTCTTCCGCGATCCGTTCCGCTTCGACGTGACGCGCACGCCGAACGATCACCTCGCCTTCGGCATCGGCGCGCACTTCTGCCTGGGCGCGAACCTCGCACGCCTCGAGCTGCGCGTGCTGCTCGAGGAAGCGCTGCGCCGCCTGCCCGGCCTGCGGCTCGCGAGCGATGCGCCGCCGCCGCTGCGCGCGTCGAACTTCATCAGCGGCATCGAGAGCCTCGCCGTGGCCTGTACGTGAGACCAGCTCGGCCGATGCATGCGCAGGACGCGCGCCGTCGCGTCAGTCGACGACGAACTCGGCGTTGCAGCCGCGGTCGACCCAGATGCCGCGCCAGTCGACGCCCCAGTTGTCGCCCCGCACGCAGCGCTCGCGGCTGAGCTGGCGCGCGAGCCACACGTCGCGGCCCCAGGTCGACACCGCGCAGTGCGCGTAGCCGTAGTCGCGCGACGTGCACGTGATCGTGCGACGACGCGGGCGCTGGTTGCCCCCGGACCACGAGCCGCGGTCGACGACGAACACGCCGCGACAGCCGTCACGCACCCAGACGCCGCTGCCGTCGCCGTCGCTGCCCCACGTCTGGTACTGCCGGCAGGCCGACTTGCTGAGCTGGCGCTCGAGGCGAACGCGGCCGACCGTGTGCGTGCGGCAGTAGTTGTACCTGTCCTTCAGGGAGCTGCACTCGATCCGCACCGCGGGCGGCCATCGTCGCGCGACGCCGTGGGCTGGGGCGACCAGGACCAGCAGCACCGCGGCCGTCGTTGCGAGGAGCGCGCGCTTCGCGACCATCGTCACCTCCGTTCGCCGGACGCGGGGACACGCTGCGCCTGCGTGCACCGCCCGGCAATGATCTATACTGTGCTGGAGAGGCTGTCGTGCGTTTTGCGGTGGCGTGGCGTTCGCATCGACCTGGCTCGGGGGAGGTTGCCGAGTGGAGGAGGTGAGCCGGTGAGCGAGGCGTGGAGCGTTCTGCTGGTCCTCGCGGTGTCGGCCGTGCTCGCGGCCATCGCGGCGATCGCCGCCTCGCGACGCGCGATCCGCGAGCGCGAGCGCGCCGATCGCCTGCGGCAGAGCGCCGCCGAGCTCGAGCTGCGCGCGCAGCTCGCGAAGCGCGGGGCCGAGATCCAGAGCGCGAACGCCGCCGCGCTCAAGCGGCGCGTCGAGGCGCTCACGGCGCGCGACCCGACGGAGCCGGACGATGCGCTGGTCCAGCTTTCGCCCCGCGAGCTGCGCCACGCGCTGCGGCGCAGCAACGAGGACTACGTCCACCTGGTGACCCGCCAGCTCGTCGACGAGGCGACCCACGAGCGCCGCGTCCGCGAGCTGCTCGACCGGATCCAGGCGCAGGGCAAGCTGATCACGTCGCTGGTCGAGGCGCTCGCCGAGACCACCGCCCAGCTCGAGTCCGCGCTCGGGACGCGCCTGCGCGTCTGGGACGAGTGCGCGGCGAGCGGGCGCGCCGGCGACGCGCCGCACGAGGCCGGCTCGAGCGACGGCTGAGCTGCACGAGGCTGCCGCCCTGGCGTCGCTCGCCCTCGACGCGGAGCCGTGTCCAGGCGCGAGTCCATGCGCGACGACGCGAGCAAGCGTGCTGCCGCTGCGACGTCGCGGCGGCCCCCCCGGGAATTCCGCGCGCCGGGCGCGAGCCGGTCGTGTCCTTGGCAGATCGTTTGTAGATCGTTCCAGCGCGCTGAACCGTCGACGTACGGGCCGGAGCGTTCTGCAGTCGGCCTCGCGCGGCGAACCCCGTTCTCGTGCGGCCCCGCTTGCTGTACTGTCGAGCCATGCCGCGCGCGTGCGCCTCCAGCGCCCGCACCTGCTCGCTCGTCGTCGCGCTCGTCGCCTGCGGCTCGATCGCCGCGCACGCCGACGACGGCCAGTGGCCGATGGCGGCGAAGGACCACGCGAACACGCGCTACAGCGCGCTCGAGCAGATCACGACCGCCAACGTCGGGCAGCTCCGCATCGCATGGACCTTCTCGACCGGCGTGCTGCGCGGCCACGAGGCGGCGCCCATCGTGGCCGGCGGCACGATGTACGTCGTCACGCCCTACCCCAACCTCCTCTACGCCCTCGACCTCACGCGCCCCGGCGCCAACGTCAAATGGAAGTTCGAGCCCAAGCCTGCGGCGGCGGCGCAGGGCGTCGCCTGCTGCGACGTCGTCAACCGCGGCGCCGCCTTCGCTGACGGCAAGGTGATCTTCAACACGCTCGACGCGCACACCGTGGCGGTCGACGCCGTGACCGGCGCCGAGGCGTGGCGGACCCGGCTCGGCGACATCGATCGCGGCGAGACGATGACGATGGCGCCGCTCGTCGTGAAGGACAAGGTGCTGGTCGGCAACAGCGGCGGGGAGTTCGGCGTGCGCGGCTGGCTCGCGGCGCTCCAGGTGGCGAGCGGCCGC
>JBFMAS010000375.1:0-11520 GCA_040755575.1 Thermodesulfobacteriota bacterium | reverse complement strand
CAGGAACGCGGCCGCGAACGCGAGGTGCCCGGCGAGGAAGCTCGCGATCCCCGCCGCGAAGGCGGCCCGCGCCCTCGGGATCAGCAGCACGTCGCCCCACCACGACAGCACGAGCGCCAGCAGGACGAGACGCCCGTACGCCGTCTGCCACGCGCCCGCCGCGAGCGCCGTCGCGACGAAGCCGGCCGACGCGAGCGGCTTGCACAGCCAGCGGCCGGCCGTGGAGCCGCGCGCCTCGGCGAAAAGAAGGAGCGCCGTCGCGACCAGGGTCAGGAGGAGCCAGGGGAGCATGCCGGAGGGTGCGCAGCGGGCAGCGCGCTGCGCCGCCCGCTCCGCATAGCGCGCCGCGGCTGCGGAATCACCCCGAAAGAGATTGCATCGTGAGTGCAAATACTGCTATCCCGGGGGCGATGCCCCCGCGCCGCGCCCTCGTCCTCCTGGCCGTGCTCGCCGCCGCCGCCGGCTGCGACGCCCTCGGCGATCGCCTGCTCGAGCGCGGCGCCCGTCAAGCCATGACACCCGGGCGCACCGACCTGCTCGACGACGGACGCCTGAACGTCGTGCTGTGCGGCACCGGGTCGCCGCTTGCGAGCCCGGACCGTGCCTCGGCCTGCACCGCCGTGCTCGCGGGCGGGCGCTTCTTCCTGGTCGACGTCGGCCCCGGAGCGCTGCGCAACCTCGGCATCTGGCGCCTGCCGCTCGATCGGCTCGACGGCGTGCTGCTCACGCACTTCCACTCGGACCACATCGGCGACCTCGGCGAGGCGGCGACGCAGAGCTGGATCGCGGGGCATCGCGAGGCGCTGCCGGTGTACGGGCCGCCCGGCGTCGAGCGCGTCGTGGCGGGCTTCCAGGAGGCGTACGCGCACGACCGCGACTACCGCGTCGCACACCACGGCGCGGCGAACATGCCCGCGGCGGGCGGGATGATGGCGGCGCGCGCCGTCAGCCTGCCGAGCGCCTACGAGCCCGCGGTCGTGTTCGAGGCGAACGGGCTGCGCGTCACCGCGTTCCGCGTCGACCACACGCCGGTCGAGCCGGCGTACGGCTACCGCTTCGACTACGAGGGACGCTCGGTGGTCGTGAGCGGCGACACGCGGCGCTCGGCGAGCCTCGTGCGACACGCGCGCGGCGCGAGCGTGCTGGTGCACGAGGCGCTCGCGGGGCACATGGTCGAGGCGGCGTCGCGGGTGGCGGCGGACGGCGGCAACGAGCGCCTCGCGAAGCTCGGCAAGGACATCCTCGACTACCACACGACGCCCCGCGAGGCCGTCGAGGTGGCGCGCGACGCGGAGGTCGAGGCGCTGGTCTTGACGCACCTCGTGCCCGCGCCGCGCAACCGCTTCGTCGAGTGGGTCTTCCTGCGGGGCACCGACGGCATCTGGGACGGCGAGCTGATCGTCGGCCACGACGGCATGCACGTCGCGCTGCCGCCGGATTCGCAGGAGGTCGTCGTCGACGACGTCTCGTGAGGGAAGAGAGATGAGCACGATCCAGGAGGCGCTGGTGTCGAGCCGCAGAAACGGCACGGTCGAGCCGGTCGGCGACGGGCTCGCGCAGTTCCACGGCTTCTGCAACGTGGGCTTCGTCTGGGGCAACGGCGAGGCGCTGGTGGTCGACACCAGCAACGCGATCCTCGGCCGGCGTGCGGCGAGCGGGCTGCGCGAGGCGACCAGCGACAGGCTCGCGGCGATCGTCTACACGCACGGCCACGTCGACCACGTCGGCGGCGCGCCCGCGTTCCTCGCGAGCTGCGAGCAGCGCGGCGAGCCCCGCCCCGCGGTCTGGGGACACGAGAGCGTGCCCGAGCGCCTCGACCGCTACCTGCTCACCTGGGGCTGGAACAACGAGGTCAACCGCCGCCAGTTCCAGCTCCCGCCCGGCGTCGACGCGTTCCCGAGGGACTTCGTGCGCCCGGACCACACCTACCGTGACGGCGCGCGCATCGACCTCGCCGGCGAGCCGGTCGAGCTGCACCATGCCCGCGCCGAGACCGACGACGCGACCTGGGTGTGGCTGCCGCAGCGCGAGGTCGCGCTGGTCGGCGACCTGTCGGTGCAGTCGCTGCCCAACACCGGCAACCCGAACAAGCCGCAGCGCTACACGCTCGGCTGGGCGCAGGCGCTCGAGGCGATCGCGGCGAAGAGGCCGCGCGTCGTCATCCCGGGACACGGCGATCCGCTCCGCGGCGACCACGCGCTCGAGGTCCTCGGCGAGACTGCGCGCGCGCTGCGCTTCCTGCACGACGCGGTGATCGAGCGGATGAACGCCGGACAGTGGCCGGACGAGATCGTCGACGCGCAGATCGCGCTGCCCGACGACCTCGCGAGCAAGCGCTACCTGCAGCCGATCTACGGCTGCGCGCCGTTCGTCGTGCGCGACGTGCTGCGCTTCTACGCCGGCTGGTGGGGCGGCAACCCCGCGGAGCTCATCCCGGCGCGGCGCACGGACGTGGCGCGCGACCTGATCGAGGTCGCCGGGCGCGACGCGTTGCTCGCAAAGGCGGAAGCCCTGCGCGCGTCGGGCGAGCTGCGCCGCGCGCTGCACGTCGCTGTGCTCTTGACGCAGGCCGACCCGGGCGACGCGGCGGCGCACGAGCTCGTGGCGCGCATCTGCGACGGCATCGTCGAGGTCGAGCCGTCGTTCATCGCGCGCAACTTCTACCTGGTCGCGGCGGCGCAGGCGCGCGCCGCGGCGCCGCAGGGCTGAAAGGCGACGCTCGATGGACCGCGACACGTTCTTCCGCTTCTACGGCAGCGAGGTCTCCTACTTCACCGGCAAGGTGCGCCCGGCGCTGCGCGTCAAGCGCATACCGCACGCAGACATCGTCGCGACGCCGCGCGTCTACCGCGAGGTGATCCGGCCGCGCACCGGGCTCGGCTTCATCCCCGTCGTCGTGACGCCGGAGGGCGACACCTGGCAGGACACGAGCGAGATCCTCGACGCGCTCGAGGCGCGCTTCCCCGAGCCGGCGCTGTATCCGCAAAAGCCGCTGCAGCGGGTGGTCGCGTACCTCTGGGAGCTCTACGCCGACGAGTTCCTGATCGCGCCCGCTCTGCATTACCGCTGGAGCTTCCCGGAGAGCGTCACCAAGGCACGGGCCGACTTCGCCGCGACCAACGGCGATCCGGAGATGGCGGGCAAGTTCGCCGATCGCATGTCGAGCGTCCTGCCCGGCGTCGGCGTCGTGCCGGAGACCATCCCCGCGTTCGAGGCGCACGTCGCGGAGCTGCTCGACGACCTCGAGCGCCACCTCGAGCGGCATCCCTACCTGCTCGGCGGCAAGCCCTCGCTCGCGGACTGCGCGCTGATGGGGCCGATGTACGCGCACCTCTACCTCGACGCTGTCCCGGGCCGCATGCTGCGCGAGCGCGCGCTGCGCACCTGCCACTGGATCGAGCGGATGAACCACCCCGATCCGGACGACATGGGCGACTGGCTCGCGGGCGACGCCGTCGCGGAGACGATGCGCCCGATGCTCGCCCGCATGGCGCGCGACGCCGGGCCGTACGTGCTCGACACCGTGCGTGCCTTCGAGGAGTGGGCCGATCAGCACCGCGCGGACGGCGACGAGCCGCCGCGGGGCGTCGGCTTCCACCAGACGACGCTGCGCGGCATCGGCTTCGGCCGCTACACGAGCCCGTACACGCTGTGGATGCTGCAGCGCGTGCTCGACGCCTACCGCGCGCTGTGGCCCGGCGACCGGGCCGCGGTCGACCGCGCGCTCGAGGGCACCGGCTGCGCCGCGTTCCTCGCGTACGCGCCTCGCCACCGCCTCGAGAAGCGCGGCTTCAAGCTCGCCTTCGCGCGAGCGCCGCGCGATACTCGCGCGCATGGATGAACGAGCGATGCTCGACCTCGCGCGCCGCTTCTTCGACGCCGTCGTGCGCGGCGACCTCGACACCGTGCGGAGCTGCTACGCACCGCACGCGGTGATCTGGACGGCGACCAGCCCGACCGAGCGCACCGCGGAGGAGAACCTCGCCGTGCTGCGCTGGGTCAAGGAGAACATCCGCGGCTTCCGCTACGAGGACGTCCGCTGCCAGGCGACGGCGACCGGCTTCGTCGAGCAGCACACGACCTGCGGCACCGCGCCGACCGGCAAGGAGTTCCGCTTCGCGGCGTGCATCGTGGTGCGGGTCGACGACGGGCGCATCGCGCGCCTCGAGGAGTACTTCGACACCGCACTCCTGAGGGACGCGCTGGCGCAGGTCGCGCCGGGCTGAGGCGTCCGCGGGGCGCCGCGCCGGGCGACGTTCGCCGGGTCTCGGTCTCGGCCGCGCGCTGCAAAAAACCGCTTGACCGGCGCTCGCCGCTGCACGAGCTTCGGCTCTCGTCCCGAAGACCGATCACGGCGCAGGCGCGGGAGCAGCGCGTGCGCCGTCCTGCCGCCAGCTCGATCCCGAGCGGAGAAGTCGAATGAAGTTGAGCTACACGATGATCGGCTGCGTCCTGCTGTGCGGGCTGCTCGCCGGCGCGACGCGCGCCGAGGCCGCCCCGGTGCAGTGGAAGGTCGAGGACGGCGGCAACGGCCACTTCTACAACGTCGTGTCGGTCACCCGCGGCATCTCGTGGCCCGAGGCCGATGCCGCGGCCATCGCGCGCGGCAGCGGCTGGTACCTGGCGACGATCACGTCGGCGGAGGAGAACGCCTTCGTCTACGGTCTGGTCGCCGGCAAGCCGCAGTTCTGGGCGTGCTGCGAGGAGGGCAACGCGATCGGCCCGTGGATCGGCGCGCTCAGGGCGGGCGGCGGCGGCGGCTACGGCTGGGTCACCGGCGAGCCCTTCGCCTACGCCAACTGGGCGGCGGGCCAGCCCGCCGGCATCGGGGATCGCATCGTCCTGTTCGCGGCCGGCGCACCCGACGCCCCGACGTGGGCGAACATCGGCGGCGCGCGCGAGGACGTGGTGTCGTACGTCATCGAGACCGAGGCCGAGGAGAGGATCGTCGCGGTCCTCGAGGAGCCCTCGTGCATCGGCTCCTCCGGGATCTCGAACATCCGAGGCTTCGCGTTCAGCTCGATCAACGGCGTGACCATCGACCGCGTCGTCGAGGTGACGTTCGACCGCGACACGCCGCAGGAGTCCGAGACGGAGGTCGCCTGCTGCTCGAGCCGCGGCGACGTGCGCGCCGTCAACCCGGTCGCGCCGCAGCGCAGCGGCTTCTCCGGCATCTTCAACTGGTGCCTGCTCGCGCCGGGCAAGCACACGATCAGCCTGCTGTTCGAGAGCTCCACCGGCCGGACGTTGACCGTCACGCGCGAGTTCGTCTCGCGCTGCGCGCACCCGGACGACGAGTTCCTGCTCGCCGGCAAGTTCGACTGGCAGGGCGAGGCCGACGCCTGCACGGCGGCCGCCGGCGGGACGCTGGTCTGCCGGACGCGGAGCGACGTGTGCGACGGCGAGCTGCGCTACGCGTGGAGCCAGGCGGCGCAGGGGCTGGTGCTGGCGAGCGACTGCGTCGCGGACGCGAGCAACCCTCCGCCGCCGCCCGCGTGCAGCGACGCGGTGATCGAGGAGGTGGGCACGGAGGAATGAGCCGGCAATGTCCGGCGCGAGCGGCCGTCAGCCGTCGGCCGCGAAGGCCATCGCCTTCACGAACGCGCGAACGAGCGGCGGCGTGACCTGGCGCAGCGCGGACAAGTCAAGGCGCAGCGGCCGCGCGCGGCTCGCCCTTCACCGTCACCACCGCGCTCGCGCCCATGCGGAACGGGTGGGCCGGATCCGCGTCCTCGAGCACGATCCGCACGGGGAAGCGCTGCGCGAGGCGCACCCAGTTGAGCGTCGGCTCGACGTTCGGCAGGACGCCGACCGTGCTGCCGTCCTTCTGGTAGAGCGCCCAGCCGATGCCCTGCACGCGGCCGTGGAACTTCCGGCGCGGGTAGCTCATCAGATAGACCTCGGCCTCCATGCCGGGCGCGATCGAGGCGAGGAAGTCCTCGCGGAAGTTCGCCATCACGTACCACTGCCGGTCGTCGACCAGGGCGAACACCTCCTTGCCCTGGTTCGCGTACTCGCCGACGGCGATGTTGAGGTTGGTCACGTAGCCGTCGAACGGCGAGCGCACGTAGCAGTAGTCGAGGTTCAGCTCCGCGTCGTACAGCTCGGCCTCGGCCGCCTTGCGCCGCGCGTTGACGTCGCCGAGCTGGCCGAGGTCGTTCTGCGCGCGGGACAGCTCGTAGCGCGCCCGCTGCACCTGCGCCTCGGCGGCGGCGGCGCGCGTCTGCGCCTCGAAGACGTCGTTCGGCGTGACGAACTTCCTGCCCAGGAGCGGCGTCACGCGATCGACGTACTGCTTCGCATACGCGGCCTCCGCCTCGAGCTGCGCGAGCGCGGCCTGCGCCGCCTCGACGGCGTGCTCGTAGCCGCGGATCTCGAGGTTGGTGAGCTCGAGCTTCGCCTTCGCGCGGTCGACCGCCGATCGATAAGGACGCGGATCGACCACGAACAGCAGCTCGCCCTCGGCGACCCGCTGGTTGTCGACGACGTTGAGCTCGACGATCGGACCGCTCACGTGCGGCGCGATGCCGACCGTGTTGGCGCGGACGTAGGCGTCGTCGGTACGCGGAAAGCGGTAGAGCTCGTTCCAGGTGAAGACGCCGAGCACGATCGCGCCGAGCACGATCGCGACGCCGAGCAGACGCCCGACGATCTTGCGCGCGACGTCCTCGCGCTCGACGGTCGCCGCACGCTCGGCCATCAGGTGCGGAAGAAGACGAGCCACGTCCCGAGCGTCAGCAGCACGGCGAGGCTCGTGTAGATCAGCGGCAGCGGCCCGAGGTAGGGCTCGAGGCCGAGACGAACGAACACCGGCCGCAGCGCGACGGTGAGCACGACGCCGGCGATCATGCACAGCAGCCAGGCGGGAAAGAACGTCCCCTGCAGGTCGATCACCGGATCGCAGCCGGCGGCGAGCAGGGGCAACGAGGCGAGCGTGGTGCGCGTGCCCGCGTTTAACACCGTGACCCGCTTCGGATATCTAGGCGCGGTCCGAAGGCCTGACTCCGATGCTCGTGTCACGGCAAGGAGCTTCGGGTGACGACGCGCGAGCCACATGGCGGCACCTGCACGACGGTCACGAATGGCACGCTTCGGCCTGCCAGTAAAGGAAACGCCACGCCGCGCGCCGCTCGCATCGCTCGCCGGCGCGCTGTGCTCGCTGCTCGCCGCATGCACGACGCCGCCCGCGCTCGTCGCGTGGGACCCGCTGCAGCTCGCACCCGAGACGCCCGACCGTAGCTGGACGCCGGAGCAGGACGCCGCCGAGCTGCGGGCCTCGCCCGACGCCTGGCGGGCCGACGATGAGGTGCTGCCGCGCGCGCAAGGGGTGTACGATCTGCCGGGGGTCGTCGATCTCGCCTTGCGCAACAACCCGGAGACACGCCGCGCGTGGGAGGATGCGCGCGGCGCAGCCGCACGTTACGGGCGCTCGCTCGCCGCGTACTATCCCGAGGTGAGCGTCGAGGCGTCGGGCGGCACCGAGCGCTTCCTCTTCCAGAACGACCCCGCACCGCTGACCGTGAAGCAGGACTCGTTCTCGCCGCAGCTCGAGCTCACCTGGACGCTGCTCGACTTCGGACGGCGCGCGCAGACCGCCGAGATCGCGCGCCAGCAGCTCCTCGCCGCGAACTTCGCCTTCAACCGCGAGATGCAGGACGTCGTCTTCGCGGCGCAGCGCGCGTACTTCGCGCTCGACGCCGCCAAGGCGATGGAGCAGGCGGCGACGCGCAACCTCGAGCTCGCGCGCTCGGTGCGCGAGGCGGCCGACGAGCGGCTCGCGCTCGGGCTCGCGACGCAGCCCGACGTGCTGCTCGCGCGCCAGGTCGAGGCCAAGGCGGTGTACGACCTCGAGAACGCCGCGGTGATGGTGAGCGACGCGCAGGCCAACCTCGCGCTCACCGTCGGCGTGCCGGCCAACGCGCCGCTGCAGATCCAGAGCCTCGAGGCGCAGCCGCTGCCGAAGCGCCTCGCCGTCGCGGTCGACGACGTGATCGACACCGCGCTGCAGCAGCGTCCCGACCTCGCCGCGCGCGTGGCGGAGATCCGTGCGTCGGAGGCGGCGATCGGGAAGGCGAAGGCGGATTTCTTCCCGACGCTCGGCTTCTCCGGCGTCTACGGCGAGGACATCTGGCACTACAGCATCAACGGCGCCCCGCGCGACGTCGCGGCATCGCCCGACTACGCCTGGCTGCTGAACGTCGAGTGGGACCTGTTCACGGGCTTCGATCGCGTGAACGCCGTGCGGGAAGCGGAGGCGCAGCGCGACGCCGCGCGCGCACGGCTCGCGAGCCTCGAGCTCGAGACGAGCGCAGCGGTGTGGCGCGCGTACTTCAACTACCGCGCGGCGCGCAAGAAGTACGAGTACGCCGACGCCCTCCTGCGCGCGTCGCAAGACGCCTACGAGGCGAACCGCGAGGGCTACGGCCTCGGGCTCAACACCATCGTCGAGCTGCTGACGGGCGAGCGCGATCTCGCGAGCGCGCGCTATCTCGTCATCCAGAGCCGCGCGGAGCTGCTGACGCGCTCGGCGGAGCTCGCCTGGGCGGCGGGCGCGATGTCGGTGGGCGCGCTGCGCTGAGCCCGCGGGCTACAGAGCGAGGCGCGACGTGCCGTTGTCGTACACGGAGAGGTGCACACCATGGCGAAGAACGCTGGCCGCAAGAAGGCCGTCCCGAAGAAGGTCGCGGGGCCCCGCACGCTGAGCATCGACGTCGGCGGCAGCGGCCTGAAGATGCTGGTGCTCGACGCGCGCGGCCGGCCCCTCAACGAGCGTGCCCGCGTCGCGACGCCGCGCCCCGCGACGCCGGCCCGCGTCCTGCGCGCGCTGCAGGGCCTGATCGCGACCCAGCCGGCCTTCGACCGCGTGTCGGTCGGCTTCCCGGGCGTCGTCGATCACGGCGTCGTGCGGACCGCGCCCAACCTGCACCCGTCGTGGCACGACCACGACCTCGCCGGCGCGCTCGCACGCTCGACGAAGAAGCCCGTGCGCGTGTGCAACGACGCCGACGTGCAGGGCCTCGGCGACGTGTCCGGCAAGGGCGTCGAGATGGTCTTGACGCTCGGCACCGGGCTCGGCTCGGCGCTGTTCGTCGACGGACGCCTCGTGCCGAACCTGGAGCTCGGACATCATCCCTTTCGCAATGGCGAGACGTACGAGCAGCAGGTCGGCCGCGCCGCGCTCGACCAAATCGGCAGGAAGCGCTGGCGCAAGCGCGTGCGGCGGATGGTCGAGCAGCTCGAGCCGATCTTCAACTTCCACACGCTCTACCTCGGCGGCGGCAACGCTCGTCACGTCAAGCCGGACGAGCTGCCGAAGAACGTCAAGATCACCTCGAACGAGGCGGGCGTGCTGGGCGGCATCGCGCTGTGGCGCTGACGCCGCCTCTCCCGGGCGCGCCGGCGGCGGCTTCCGCGGCTCAGCGCCGGAGGCTTCGCCGGTACGCGACGTAGCTCGCGCACACCTCGGCGCCGAGCTTCTCCGCCGTCCGGCGCGACGGCCAGTTGTCGTCCAAGACGAAGGTGTAGCTCACGTGCGTCGCGCCGCGGCGCACGAGCTCGAGGTAGGCGTGGGACGCCATCGCCAGGTTGACGCCGCGACCGCGCGCGGGCTCGAGCACGCCGATGCCGAGGAAGTTGAGCTTCTCGTCGGGCCGGATCTCGCGCCCCGGGGCCGTCGCGGCGAGGAACGTGGTCTCGGGCGCGACCCACAGACAGCCGACCGGCCGGCCGTCGCGGTAGGCGAGCACCGAGGTGTCGAGCACCCCGACGGGCGCCAGCGCGGCGAACATCTCGGCGTACTCGTCCTCCGTTCCGGGCGAGATGCCCCAGTGGCGCGCGAACGCCTCCTGCCAGACGGCGTTGAACTCGCGGACGCGCCGTGACTCCGGGACGTCCTTCAGCGGCACGATCTCGAAGCCGCCGCGACGGGCGGCCTCGAGCGCGCTCTCCCAGCGCGCGACCAGCTCCGGTCGCACCGTGATCTTGTAGTCGACACCGCCCTTCTCGGTCTCGAAGCCCGCGTCCTTCAGCAACGCGTGGTAGTAGGCGGGATTCTGGCGCATGAAGCTCGGCGGCAGCGCCTCGTAGGCGTCGGTCGTGAACATGAACTCGAGCATGCCGAAGCCCGCGCGCGCCGCCTCCATCCCCTGCTCCGCGAGCCACTCGCACGCCGCATCGAGCACCATCCTCGTCGCCTCCCGCGTGTCGGGCAGCGCCTCGAAGAGCACGACGTGCCCGATGCGCTCGCTCCAGTGCCGCACGTAGCGCTCGTCGACGAGCGCCGCCGCACGCACGACGACGTCGCCGCCGGCGCGAGCCACGAACGGGCGCAGCGTGCGCCCGACGTTGAACGGGCTCGTGCCGAGCAGGATCGGCAGCTGGAAGGGCAGCATCGCCTGCCAGCGCGCTCCCCGCGACGCGTAGACGCGGTCGTGGAACAGGACGAACTCGGCGAGCGCGTCGTCGCCCTGCGGAATCTCGACACGGATCGCCATCGACGCCGGCCCCCGTCAAGCGGAGCGGTCGGACGGGGGCGCGAGCGGCTCGACCCAGCCGCCGCACGACTCCGCCAGACCGTCGGCTTCCTTCGGTCCCATGCTGCCCGGCTCGTAGACGTGCACCGGTCCGGGATCGTCGAGGATCGGCTGCAGGATCGACCAGGTGTGCTCGACGAAGTCCTCCGACGCGAACATCGTCGCGTCGCCCGCGAGCGCGTCGCCGAGCAGGCGCTCGTAGGGCAGCGGCATCGGCCCGAGCGCCCGCCCGAAGTCGACGTTCAGGTCGACGGGCTCGGAGAACATGCCCTCGCCCGGCTTCTTCGCCTGCACCGTGAACGTGACGCCGGGATCCTGGCCCAGGCGAAAGCGCATCCGGTTGTTCGCCGGGCAGCCGGCCGTCGGATCGGCGAACAGCAGGCGGGGCGGCTGGTTCAAGGTGATGACCGCTTCCGTCGCCTTGTGGCGCAGCGCCTTGCCGGCCCGCAGGAAGAACGGCACGCCCGCCCAGCGCCAGGAGTCGATCTCGAGGCGCAGCGCGCAGAACGTCTCGGTCGTCGACGTCTTCTTGACGCCGGGCACGTCGAGGTAGCCGCGGTACTGCCCGCGCACGAAGCTGCTCGGCGAGATCGGCCGGATCGCGCGGAACACGCGGCTCTGCTCGATGTGCAGCGCCTCGGCGCCGCTCTCGACGGGCGGATCCATCGCCAGGAGGGCGAGGATCTGCATCAGGTGGTTCTGCACGACGTCGCGCAGCGTGCCGACCGCGTCGTAGAACGAGCCGCGGTCCTCGACGCCGAACGACTCCGCCATCGTGATCTGCACGTTGTTCACGTAGCGGCGGTTCCACAGCGGCTCGAACATGTCGTTGGCGAAGCGCCACACGAGCAGGTCCTGCACCGGGTCCTTGCCCATGTAGTGGTCGATGCGGAAGATCTGCTCCTCCTCGAGCACCGACAGGAGCGACTTGTTGAGCGCGCGCGCGGAGTCGAGGTCGTGGCCGAACGGCTTCTCGATGACGACGCGC
>JBFMAS010000374.1:0-6676 GCA_040755575.1 Thermodesulfobacteriota bacterium | reverse complement strand
TCGGCGCCGCACATCGCCGCGATGTTCGGCGTGTGGCGCGCCGGTGCCGCGCTGGTCCCGCTCAACCCGCGCCTGACGGCGGGCGAGGCGGACGCCTTGCTCGCGCACGCCGGCGCGAGCGCCCGGCTGACGGTCGACGCCCGCGACGGCGCGCGGCGCATCGAGTCGCTGCCTTACGCGGCCGGCCGCCCCGGCGGGGACGCCGACGTCGCCGTGATCGCGTACACGTCCGGGACCACGGGCAGGCCGAAGGGCGTCGTCCTGACGCACGCGAACATGCTGTGGGCGGCGGCGGCGGTGATGAAGACGCGCCGCGACCACGAGCGATCGGTCGCGGCGGTGGTGAGCCCGCTCTGCCACAACCCGATCTTCGTCTCGCACTACCTCGCCCGGCTTCTCACCGGCGGCACCGTCGTGCTGGGCGGCTTCGACGCGGAGCGCGTCGTGCGCCTGATCCGCGACCACGGCGTGACCGACCTGCCGCTGGTGCCGGCGATGATCGGACCGCTTCTCGAGTCGCGCGAGCTCGGCAGCACGGACCGCGTCGAGAAGGTGTCGGTCGGCAGCGCGCTCACGCCGATGGAGGTCAAGCACGCGCTCGCCGAGCGCTTCGCGAGCGCCGAGATCATCGAGGCCTACGGTCAGACCGAGAGCACCGACGGGCTGACGATGGCGGTCGGCCGCGAGGCGCTCGAGCGGCCGGGGACGGTCGGCCGTGCGCACGCGCTGCTCGCGGTCGCGATCGAGTCGCCGTCGGGGACGCTCCGTGCACCGGGCGAGCCCGGCGAGATCGTCGCGCGCGGCCCCGTGGTCATGCGCGGCTACCTCGACGACCCCGAGGCGACCGCCGCCGCCCTGCGCGGCGGCTGGCTGCACACCGGCGACCTCGGGCGCATGGACGCGGACGGCCACGTCTTCATCACCGGACGCCTCAAGGAGATCATCATCACCGGGGGCGAGAACGTGAGCCCGGAGGAGATCGAGGCGGTCCTCGGGCGTCATCCGGCGGTTGCGGAGGTCGCGGTCTTCGGCCTGCCGCACGAGCGCTGGGGCGAGCAGGTCACGGCGGCCGTCGTGGCACGCGGTCCGGTGTCGTGCGAGGAGCTGCGCGAGTTCGCGCGCCCGCACCTCGCCGGCTTCAAGCTGCCGCGCGAGCTGGTCGTGGTCGACGCGCTGCCGAAGACCAGCGCGGGCAAGATCAAGCGCCGCGAGATGCGCGACCGCTTCGTCGAGCGCGGCGGTCGCTGAGCCGCTCACAGGCGCGCGGTCGTGAAGCGGTCGAAGCGCGCGAAGTCGCGGTCCTCCGTGAGCAGCGTCCGCACGCCGGCTTCCCGGCAGAGCGCGACGATCTGCGCGTCGAAGACGAGGTTCCCGACCGCGTTCGCTTCGCGCACGGCCTCGCACAGGAGCGGAGAGAAGCGGTCGCCCGGCAGCAGCACCACGAGGCTCGGCGACGCGAGCACGCGGTCGAGCGCTTCGCAGGCCTCCTCGACGGTGAACGGCGGGTCGAACAGGCGGTCGTGGCTCACGACGCGTATGAACTCGCCGAGACAGAACACCGGAATCGCCCAGCGCGCACGGCCCTGCGCGAGCTCGAGCAGACGCGCACGCGCCCGGCGGTGCAGGGAGAGCTCCTCGCGGTGGGCATAGACGAGAATGTTGGTGTCGACCGCCGTCAACGGCGCCCTTCCATGCGCTCGTAGAGGGCATCGCGGTCGGCGACGTTGACGCCCGGGACCGGCCGCCCCTTCCTGGTGAGGAGCTTCAGGCGGAACGGCTTCCCGGTCGCTCCGGGGGAGGGATGGAGGAAGCGCTCGAGCGCCTCCTCGATCACGCTCGTCAGCGTGCGGCCTTCCTCGGCGGCGCGCTTCTTCGCCTCGCGCAGCAGCGGGTCGCGAAGCTCCAGGGTCGTTCGCATGCAGAAATCTGTACTCATGGTCTCAGAAATCTGTCAACCTGCGCCCGCGGACGACACGCGCTCGGTGACGAAGCGCACCTCCGTGCTCGCTTCGCCGGCACGCAGCGTCACGTCGAGCACCTCCTTGACCCCGCCGACACGCGGCGCGAACCACTCGTCGCCCGCGACGTCGGCGGTGAAGCGGATGCGCTCGCCGAGGATCGGGATCGTCGCCTCGCCGCGCGCGGACACGGCATAGCGCACGGCCTCGAACGTGCCCGCCGGCACCGTGACCTCCTCGCGCGCCTCGGGGACGCGTCGTGCGCTGCCGACGAACAGCACCTGGCGGCGCCGCACCGTGCCGCCCACCGTGAGCGCGAGGTCGAGCGGGCGGGCGAACGAGGTCTCGATCGCGTCGCCCGCGACGACCGGCGTGCGCACGACCACGACCGGCGGATCGAGGCGCGCGTCGCGCTCGTCCGGCCCGCCGGGGTCGTTGACGAAGCGCTCGACGCGCACCTCGCTGCCCGTGTCGCGCGACACGCTGCGCGCCAGCGCGCCGGTCGCGGACTCGAAGCGCGTCTGGAAGACGCCGTCGGCGCCGTCCTCGGTGACGGTCGAGCTGAAGCTCGACACCTCGCTCGCGCCGTCGACGGTTGCGGTGACGCGGTACACGGCGCTGCGTCCGAGCGCGTGCGGCACGAGCTCGCCCGCGCTGCCGGAGAACAGCAGCTCCCCCGTCCCGCCGCCGTTGCCGTCGCCGCCGCCGCAGGCGAGCGCCAGCACGACGCAGGCGAGCAGCAGCCCTCGGACACGAAGCCACGCCATCGCGCACCTCCTCGAGATGGCGAGGCTCGTAGCCTGCGGCGTACCGCGCGGACCATGTCAGGCGTGACATAAACCGCGGCCGGCCATCGTCGTGCGCTGAGCGACGCGGTCGAGGGCGGTGCAAAAAAAGAGAGAGCCGGGGAGGTCCCCGGCTCTCTCGTCGGAAGCCGCCGCGCGACGCGGGCCGCGCGGCGCTGCGTCGGCGCTCAGGCGTCGTAGTACAGCGCGAACTCGTACGGATGCGGGCGCAGCCGCATCTCGCTCACCTCCTTCGTCATCTTGTAGTCGAGCCAGGTCTCGATGACGTCCTCGGTGAACACGTCGCCCGCGAGCAGGAACTCGTGGTCGTTCTTCAGGTTGTTGAGCGCCTCCTCGAGCGACGCCGGCATCGACGGGACGTCCTTCAGCTCCTCGGGCGTGAGCGAGTAGATGTCCTTGTCGAGCGGCAGCTTCGGGTCGATCTTCTTCTGGATGCCGTCGAGGCCGGCCATCAGCATGGCGGAGAACGCCATGTAGCCGTTGGCGGTCGGGTCCGGAAAGCGGACCTCGATGCGCTTCGCCTTGGGCGACGGCGAGTACATCGGGATGCGCACGGCCGCCGAGCGGTTGCGCGACGAGTACGCCAGGTTCACCGGCGCCTCGAAGCCCGGCACCAGGCGCCGGTACGAGTTGGTCGTCGGGTTGGTGAACGCGGCGAGCGCCGGCGCGTGCTTCAGGATGCCGCCGATGTAGTGCATCGCGAGCTGCGACATCCCGCCGTACTCCTGGCCGGCGAACAGCGGGGTGTCGCCCTTCCAGATCGACTGGTGGACGTGCATGCCGCTGCCGTTGTCGCCGAAGATCGGCTTCGGCATGAAGGTCACGGTCTTGCCGTGCTTCCGCGCGACGTTCTTGACGATGTACTTGTACCACATCAGCGCGTCGCCCATCTGCAGGAGCGGCATGAAGCGCATGTCGATCTCGGCCTGGCCGGCGGTCGCGACCTCGTGGTGCTGCTTCTCGACGCGAATGCCGACCGACTCCATCACGCGGCACATCTCGGTGCGGATGTCCTGCTGCGTGTCGCTCGGCGGGACCGGGAAGTAGCCTTCCTTGTTGCGCACCTTGTAGCCGAGGTTCGCGCCCGGCTCGCCGCGCACGTTGCGCCCGGTGTTCCAGCGCGCCTCACCGGAGTCGAGGTGGAAGTAGCTCTCCGACTGGTTGGTGTCGTAGCGCACCTCGTCGAGGATGAAGAACTCCGGCTCCGGGCCGAAGAACGCGACGTCGCCGATGCCCGTCGACTTGAGGTACGCCTCCGCCTTGCGCGCGATGTTGCGCGGGTCGCGGGAGTAGTCCTCCTTGGTGATCGGGTCGACGATGTTGCAGATCGCCGTGACGGTCGGCTCGGCGCAGAACGGGTCCATGCGGATCGTCGTCGGGTCGGGGATGACGAGCATGTCGGACGCGTTGATCGGCTGCCAGCCGCGGATCGAGCTGCCGTCGAAGCCGCTGCCCTCTTCGAACAGCGCCTCGTCGAACTCGCTCATCGGGATGGTGAAGTGCTGCCAGATGCCGATGAAGTCGAGGAACTTCAGGTCGGCCGCGACGGCGTTGTTCTTCTTCGCGAACGCGATCGCTTCTTTCGGGCTCATCGAACGATTACCTCCACGTCTCCTGGTTCATCCAGGGGTTGCAAACTCCCCGCGAGCAGGACCCGTGTCCCGAACGCGCCAGGAGCGGTCCAAAGATGGTTTTGACTGCCGGGCGTCGTGCGATCAGAGCGCCTCGTTGCCGCGCTCGCCCGTGCGGATGCGGACCACCTCGTCCACCGGCAGGACGAAGATCTTGCCGTCGCCGATGCGCCCGGTCTTGGCGGCCTTCTCGATCGTCTCGACCACCTGCGTGATCTTCTCGTCCGGGACGATGATCTCGAGCTTCACCTTGGGCAGGAAGTCCACCACGTACTCCGCTCCCCGGTAGAGCTCCGTGTGGCCCTTCTGCCGCCCGAACCCCTTCACTTCCGTGACGGTCAAGCCCTGCGTGCCGATCGCGCTCAAGCTCTCCTTCACCTCGTCGAGCTTGAACGGCTTGATGATGGCTTCGACTTTCTTCATGACGTTCCTCCGGGCGGAGTGCCCTGTCGTATCAGTCGGGCCGCCGGTGCGAAACCGCCCGGCCCGCCACTCCCTCGCTGTCTGACACGCGTCCCCCTCACTCCGCCACCGAGCCGAGGACGTAGGCGCGCTCGCTGTGCTGGCTCAGGTCGAGGCCGGAGATCTCGTCCTCCTCGTCCGCGCGGAGACCGACGAGCACGTCGGTGACCTTGAGGAGGATGAAGGCGCCCACGAAGCAGAAGACCAGCGTCGCGACGACGCCGATCGCCTGCGTCAAGAGCTGTCCCGGGTTGCCGTAGAAGAGCCCGTCGGCGCCGGCCGGGTTGACCGCGGTGGTCGCGAACAGGCCCGTCGCGAGCGCGCCCCACGTGCCGCCGACGCCGTGCACGCCGACCACGTCGAGCGCGTCGTCGGCGCCGAACGCGTCCTTCAGCTTGATGCCGTAGAAGCACAGCACGCCGCCGACGAAGCCGATCACGATGGCGCTCATCGGCGTGACGAAGCCCGCGCCGGGCGTGATCGCAACCAGGCCCGCAACCGCTCCGCTGGCCGCGCCGAGGACGGTCGGCTTGCCGCGGGTGAGCCACTCGATCGTCATCCAGCCGAGCGTCGCAGCGGCCGCGCCGGTGTTGGTGGTGACGAAGGCGTTCGCCGCGATGCCGTCGGCGGCGAGCGCGCTGCCCGCGTTGAAGCCGAACCAGCCGAACCACAGCATGGCCGCGCCGACGACCGTGAAGGGCAGGTTGTGCGGCGGCATCGGCTCGTGCCCGTGGCCGATGCGCTTGCCGATCAGGAGTGCGGCCGCGAGCGCCGAGATCCCGGAGCTGATGTGCACCACCGTGCCGCCTGCGAAGTCGAGCGCGCCGAGGCCGCGGATCCAGCCGCCCACGCCCCACACCCAGTGCGCGAGCGGGTCGTAGATCAGCGTCGCCCACAGCAGCGTGAAGATCAGGAAGGCGCTGAACTTCATCCGCTCGGCGAACGAGCCGACGATCAGCGCCGGCGTGATGATCGCGAACGTCCCCTGGAACATCATGAAGGTGAGCTGCGGGATGGTCGCGGAGTAGTCGGCGTTCGGCTCCGCCGTCACGCCCGACAGGCCGAGGAACTCGAGGCTGCCGATGATCCCGTTCTGGGTCTCGCCGAACGCCAGCGTGTAGCCGACGAGGATCCACTGGATGCTGATCGCGGCGAGGCACACGAGGCACTGCATCAGCACGCCGAGCACGTTGTTGCGCCGCACGAGCCCGCCGTAGAACAGGGCGAGGCCCGGCGCGGTCATCAGCATGACGAGCGCGGTCGCGACCATCAGCCAGGCGGTGTCGCCCTTGTCGATCGTCGGCGGTGCGGCGGCCTCCTGCGCGCAGGCCGTACCGGTCGCGTACGTGACCGCCACGGCGGCGAGCGCCAGGATCGGGAGAAGCCTCTTCGTCATGTGTCCGGACAGCGAGTGCGGAAGCCAGCCCTCGGCCATGGCAATCCCTCCTTTGGAGGGCGCCTCCTCGAGCAAGGCAGGTGCCGCCCCCCGAGCCTGCAAAATCGCAGGGCGTGCACGTTCATTGCGCAGCCGGCCCGCCCAAGAAATGTGCAATGCCCAAACAAAAGGCAAGAGGGGCCAGCCCGTCCGCGGCTCCCGGGCGCCCGGCCCAGCACGCGCCTCAGTCGCCGGCCGGCGAGCGCTCGCCCCAGCGCGGCTCCGTTCCCGCCCGGATTCGCGCCATGTTGTCGCGGTGCCGGAAGAGGATCAGGCAGGCGATGGCGGTGATCGCCGCCGACACGGCGACGGGATAGCCGGCCAGGATCGAGCCGAACGGCGCCGCCATCGCCGCGCAGATCGAGCCGAGAGAGACGCGCCGTG
>JBFMAS010000373.1:0-9942 GCA_040755575.1 Thermodesulfobacteriota bacterium | reverse complement strand
GCGATGCTCGACGCCGCAGTGCGGCTCGGGCGCCGGGTCGCCTACGAGTCGGCGGGCACGGTCGAGTTCGTCTACGACGAGGCGGCGGACCGCTTCTACTTCCTCGAGGTCAACACGCGCCTGCAGGTCGAGCACGGCGTCACCGAGGAGGTGACGGGCGTCGACCTCGTCGAGTGGATGGTGCGCCAGGCGGCGGGCGAGCTGCCGGCGCTGGAGACCCTCGTGCCGGAGCCGCGCGGCGCGGCGATCGAGGCGCGGCTCTACGCCGAGGACCCCGGCAAGGGCTTCCTGCCCTGCGCCGGACGCCTGACGCACGTCGCGCTGCCCGACGGCGTCCGCGTCGACGGCTGGGTCGAGACCGGTACCGAGGTGACGCCGTACTACGACCCGATGCTCGCCAAGCTGATCGTCCGCGGCGACGACCGCACCGACGCGCTGCGCCGGCTGCAGGCCGCGCTCGCCGCGACGGAGCTGCACGGCATCGAGACCAACCTCGACTACCTGCGCGCGGTCGCCGCGTCGGAGCCGTTCGCCGCGGGCGAGGTGAGCACGCGCGCGCTCGCGACCTTCGCGTACACGCCGCCGACGATCGACGTCCTCGCGCCGGGCGCGCAGAGCAGCCTGCAGGACTGGCCGGGGCGCGTCGGCTACTGGGACGTCGGCGTCCCGCCGAGCGGACCGATGGACCCGCTCGCGCACCGTCTCGCGAACCGCCTGGTCGGCAACCCGCCGGACGCGGCGACGCTCGAGATGACGCTCGCGGGGCCGACGCTGCGCTTCAACTGCGACGCCGTCATCTGCTTGACGGGCGCCGGGATGCCGGCGACGCTCGACGAGGGGCCGGTCGCGTGGTTCACGCCGGTCGAGGTCGCCGCGGGGCAGGTGCTCGCGCTCGGCACCATCGCGGGCGCGGGTCAGCGTGCCTACCTCGCGGTGCGCCATGGCTTCGACGCACCGCTCTACCTCGGCAGCCGCTCGACGTTCTCGCTCGGCGGCTTCGGCGGGCACGCGACCGGCGTGCTCCGCACGGGCGACGTGCTGCGCATCCGCCGCGAGGGCGCCGTCGCGCCGCCGTCCGGCCCTCTGCCGCCGGAGCTGCGGCCCGAGCTCCTGCACGCATGGCGGATCGGCGTCCTCTACGGACCGCACGGCGCGCCCGACTTCTTCACCGGGCGAGACGTCGAGGCGCTGTTCACCGCCGAGTACGAGGTGCACTTCAACAGCGCCCGTACCGGCGTGCGCCTGATCGGCCCCAAGCCCGAGTGGGCGCGCCGCGACGGCGGCGAGGCGGGCCTCCACCCCTCCAACATCCACGACAACGCGTACGCCGTCGGCACGCTCGACTTCACGGGCGACATGCCGATCCTGCTCGGGCCCGACGGGCCGAGCCTCGGCGGGTTCGTCTGCCCGCTCACCGTCGTGCAGGCCGAGCTGTGGAAGCTCGGGCAGCTCAAGGCGGGCGACCGGGTGCGCTTCGTCCGCCTCGATGCCGCGCGGGCGAGCGAGCTGCGCGCGGAGCAGGACCGCGCGGTCGAGTCGCTCGCCGCGCCGGCCGCGGCACGCGCCCTGTCGCGTCCGGCCCGCGACGCCGATCCGGCGATCGTGCGGCGCACCGAGACCCAGGGCACCGCGGTCTGCCTGCGCCGCTGCGGCGACGAAGCCCTGCTGGTCGAGCTCGGCGAGCCCGTCCTCGACCTGACGCTGCGCTTCCAGGTGCACGCGCTGATGGAGTCCATCGCGCGCGAGCGCCCCGCGGGCCTGCTCGACCTGACGCCCGGCATCCGCTCGCTGCAGCTCCACTTCGACGCCCGCGTGCTGCCGCTCGCGCGCGTCACGGCGCTCGTCGAGAAGCACCTCGCGGCGCTGCCCGCGGTGGACGAGATCGAGGTGCCGACGCGGACCGTGCACATGCCGCTCTCCTGGGACGACGAGGCGACGCGGCTCGCGATCCGCAAGTACCAGGAGCTCGTGCGGCGCGACGCTCCGTGGTGTCCCTCGAACGTCGAGTTCATCCGGCGGATCAACGGGCTCGCGGACGAGGACGCCGTCAAGCAGATCGTCTTCGGCGCGAGCTACCTGGTGCTCGGGCTCGGCGACGTCTACCTCGGCGCGCCGGTCGCGACGCCGGTCGACCCGCGGCATCGCCTGGTCACGACGAAGTACAACCCGGCGCGCACCTGGACGCCCGAGAACGCCGTCGGCATCGGCGGCGCGTACCTGTGCATCTACGGCATGGAGGGTCCGGGCGGCTACCAGTTCGTCGGCCGCACCGTCCAGGTCTGGAACACCTGGCGCCGGACGTCGAGCTTCACGGACGGCACGCCCTGGCTGCTGCGCTTCTTCGACGAGATCCGCTTCTTCCCGGTGACCGCCGAGGAGTTGCTCGAGGCGCGCGAGGCGTTCCCGCACGGCGGCTACGAGCTGCGCATCGAGCCGTCGACCTTCCGCCTCGCCGATCACATCCGCTTCCTCGCCGACGAGGCCGGCTCGATCGCGCGCTTCAAGGCGCGTCAGCAGGCGGCGTTCGCCGAGGAGCGCCGCCGCTGGCAGGAGCTCGGGCTCGCGACCTACGTCGCCGAGGACGTCGTGCCGCCGCCGGGCGAGGACGAGCTCGAGCTCGCCGACGGGCACGCGGCGGTGACGTCGCCCGTGCCGGGCAACGTGTGGAAGGTGCTGGTCGAGCCGGGCGAGCGGGTCGCCGCCGGCCAGCTCCTCGTCGTTCTCGAGTCGATGAAGATGGAGATGGAGGTGGTCGCGCCGAGCGCGGGGCTCGTCACCGAGGTCGGCTGCCGGCCGGGGCGCAGCGTGCAGGCCGGGCAGCGTCTGCTCGTCCTCGCGGCGGACGCAGGGTGAGCGCGCGCGGCTTCACTATCGAGGGCCTCGCGCGTGCCTACGACGACGGCGCCGACCCGCCCGACGTCGTCGCCGAGGCGTACGACCGGATCGAGGCCTGCGCGGATCCCGCGGTGTGGATCACGCTGCGGCCGCGCGACGAGGTCGTGGCCGAGGCGCGCGCGCTCGCGCGGACGCAGCCGCGGCCGCCGCTGTGGGGCGTTCCGTTCGCCGTCAAGGACAACATCGACGCCGCGGGCCTGCCGACGACGTGCGCCTGTCCGCCGTTCGCGTATCGCCCCGAGGGCGACGCCGCCGTGATCGCGCGCCTGCGTGCGGCCGGGGCGCTGGTCGTCGGCAAGACCAACCTCGACCAGTTCGCGACCGGCCTCGTCGGCGTGCGCTCGCCCCACGGCATCCCGCGCTGCGTCTTCGACGCCCGCTACGTGTCGGGCGGCTCGAGCTCGGGCTCGGCGGTCGCGGTCGCGCGCGGGCTCGTCGCGTTCGCGCTCGGCACCGACACGGCGGGCTCGGGCCGCGTGCCGGCCGCGTTCAACGGCGTGGTCGGCGTCAAGCCGACGCGCGGGCTGCTGAGCACCTCGGGCGTCGTCCCTGCGAGCCGCTCGCTCGACTGCGTCAGCGTCTTCGCGGCGAGCGCAGCGGAAGGGGACCTCGTCCGCCGCGTCGCGCAAGCGTTCGACCCGGACGATCCGTACTCGCGCCGCGCGTCCGTCCGCGCGCTGCGCGGCACGGCGGACGCCGGGGTCGCCGGCGTGCTGCGCGAGGAGGACCGCGAATTCTTCGGCGACGACGCCGCGGCGGAGCTCTACGCGCGCGCCGTCGAGCGCGCCGCCGCCGCCGGCTACGCGGTGCAGCCGATCGACTGGGCTCCGTTCCGCGAGGCTGCCGGCCTGCTCTACGGCGGGGCCTGGGTCGCGGAGCGGCTCGCCGCCCTCGAGCGCGCGCTCGCCCTGCACGCCGAGGCGGTCGATCCCGCGGTGCGCACGATCCTCGAGGACGCACGCCGGCACTCGGGCGCTGACGCATTCCGCGCACGCGACGCGCTGGCGGTGCTCGCCCGCCGCGCCGACGCGGTGTGGGGCGCGGTCGACTTCCTGCTTCTTCCGACCGCGCCGACGATCTACCGGATCGACGCCGTGCTCGCCGACCCGCTGCGGCTCAACGCGAACCTCGGCACCTACACCAACTTCGTGAACCTGCTCGATTGCTGCGCCGTCGCCGTGCCGGCGGGCTTCACCGGCTCCGGGCTGCCGTTCGGCGTCACGGTCGTCGCGCCCGCCTTCTGCGACGACGCGCTCGCCGCCGTCGCCGACCGGCTGCACCGCGTGCTCGAGCCGACCTTCGGCGTGCATCGCGAAGCCGTCCCCGCCGCGCACCCGCCCGGGCCGCCCGCGGGCGCCACCGTCGACCTCGCCGTCGTCGGCGCGCACCTGAGCGGGGAGCCGCTCAACCACGCGCTGGTCGAGCGCGGCGGGCAGCTCGTCGCCCGGACGCGCACCGCGGCCGACTACCGGCTCTACGCCCTCGCCGGCACGACGCCCCCGAAGCCCGGCCTCGTGCGCGAGCCCGGCTTCGCCGGCCCGGGCGTCGAGGCGGAGGTGTGGCGTGTATCAATTGAAAACTTCGGTCGCATCGTCGCGGAGGTGCCGCCGCCGCTCGCGATCGGCGGCGTGACCCTCGCGAGCGGCGAAACCGTGCGCGGCTTTCTCTGCGAGGCCTGGGCCGCCGTCGGCAACGAGGACATCACCGTGCACGGCGGCTGGAAGGCGTACTCGAGGGCGACGCGCGGCTGCTGATCGCTGCGCGCGCGCAGCCGCTGCTCAGCACGCGAGCAGTTGCCCGGAAGAGCAGCAGCGCTTGCCGCTTCGTCGTCCCGCGTGCCGCGAATTCCCGCGCCCCGTGACGGCATGCGCGTTGCTGACGACGCGACCGACATTTCGCGGAGCGCCCTCGCGTCCGCCCCTAGCCCAGAGAGGAGAAGCGATGCTTGCCACATTCTCGCGTCCCAGCGGTGCGCGCTGGCGGACCTTGGTCTTTACCCTGTGCCTGGCGATCGTCCCGCTCGCGGCCGCTGCGGAGGAGCCCGCACCCGCCGGCGACGTCGAGCCGGGCAGCACGCCTGCCACGACGATCGAAGAGCCCTCGGGTCCCAACACGGGCAAGGTGGCCTTCAGCGTCGGATCCGACTTCACGACCGCGTACTTCTTCCGCGGCATCCTGCAGGAGCGCGACGGCTTCATCTGGCAGCCCTACGGCGGCGCCACCATCACGCTCGCCGAGGACATCGGCTACGGCGTGATCAACAACATCGACCTCACCTTCGGCACCTGGAACAGCGTGCACACCAAGCAGACCGGCGCCACGTCCAGCCCGGCGAACTGGTACGAGTCCGACGTCATCGCCGGCTTCAACGTGGGCCTGTGGGACTTCGTGACGACGAACGCCAGCTACGTCGCGTTCACCTTCCCGAACGGCGCCTTCCCGACCGCGCAGGAGATCGACTGGACGATCGCGTTCGACGACTCGCCGCTGCTCGGGCCGTTCGCGCTGAACCCCTCGATGCTGTGGGTGTTCGAGGTGGACGGCACGGCCTTCGGCGACAAGGAGGGCATCTACCTCGGTCTCGGCGCGAAGCCTGCCGTGACGGTCTTCGAGGAGGCCGAGTACCCGCTCACGCTGGCGCTGCCGCTGACGCTCGGACTGTCGGTGTCCGAGTACTACGAGGAGCCGGGCGGCGACAACGACACCTTCGGCTACTTCGACGCCGGGCTGGTGGCGAGCGTGCCGCTGAGCTTCATCGATTCCGACTACGGCTCGTGGAACGTCAGCGCCAGCTTCGACGTCCTCGCGCTGAGCGGCACCCTGGCGCGCGCGAACCGCGGCGACGGCACCTTCTTCGTCGGCAAGGCGGGCATCGCCTGGTCGTACTGAGCGGGAACCGGATCGAGGCCGAGGAGGGCCCCGCGCGCGCGGCGTGCGGGGCCTTCGTGCTGCCGGGCGTCGCTCGCACACGGCGCCGGTCGGGATTCGTCGCCCGGCGGTGTACCATGCGGCCGCGGTGGCGCGGGGGGCGGACAGCACGACGCGGGGAGCGGGGCTGCGCGAGCGGCTCGCGCGCGACCCGTCCGCCTGGGCGACGATCGTCCGCCACCTCGTACCGATCGCGGGTGTCCTCTTCGCGGGCTGGTCCGCGCTCGAGGCGCTCGCCGCGCTGTTCCTCGACGCGCTGAGCGTTCTGCTCTGCATCGCCGCCGTCGCGTCGACCTTCGTCGTCACCGGCCTCGCGCACGACGAGCAGGACCTCCTCGACCGGCTCGACCTGCTCGCCGGCGGCGTCGTCATCTTCCTGATCGTCGGAGGGTTGCTCGCGTTCGCGATCGCGGTGCCGGGCTTCCTGCTCTGGGGCAGCGCGCTGCGTGGCGGCAGCGGGGAGCTGTGGCAGCTCGCGCGTGGGCCGTCGCTGCAGGCCACGTTCGCGAGCATGCTCGCCTGCCAGGTGCCGCGCTACTGGACGCTCGTGACCCGCTTCGATGCGCAGTCCGCGCGCCGCATCGTCGAGCCGGAGGTCGGCTTCGTGCTGCTCCGCATGATCCTGGTCGGCGGCGCGGGCATCCTGATCGGCGCGCTGCCCGAGCGCGCATCGCTGCTCGGGGCGCTGGTCGCCGCTCAGGCGGTGCTCGCGTCGACCGAGATCATGAGCGACCGCGTCGTCGCCGCGCTGGGCGGCCCGGGCGACCGGGCGCCACGGCCGGGCGAGCCGTCGCGACCGCGCCGGCGAAGGCTCCGCCGCTGAGCTTCACGCTCAGGCGGCCCGGAAGCCCGCCGCCAGACGGTCGAGCTGCTCCACGCGCGAGCCGAGCACCACGTCGAAGCTGCGCGCGCGTTTGACGAACAGATGCGCGTCGCACTCCCAGGTGAAGCCCATGCCGCCGTGGTTCTGGACGTTGTCGGCGGCGTTCTGCACGTACGCGCCCGCGCACAGGATCTTCGCGACCGACACCTGGAAGTCCTGGTCCGGGGCGCCGTCGCGCACCGAGACGACGGCGTACGTCGTCGACGAGCGTGCCACCTCGGCACGCACCGCCATGTCGGCGCAGCGGTGCTTGACGGCCTGGAAGGAGCCGATCGGCCGGTCGAACTGCTTGCGCACCTTGCCGTACTCGACCGACATCTCGACCGTGCGCTGGATCCCGCCGACCGCCTCGGCGCACGACAGCACGGTCGCCGTCCGCAGAAGCCCCCGCACGACCGCCGCGTCCTCCGCGAGCAGCGCGCCGCGCGCCCCGTCGAAGCGGACGCGCGCGATGCGGCGGGTCGGGTCGAGGCTCGGACGCGGCTCGACGGTGACGGCGGACGAGGCCGGCACGAGCAGCGCGGCGCGCGGCGCGAGCACCAGGAACGCCGACGCACCGTGCGCGTCCGGAGCGTAGAACGCTTCACCCGTCACGTCGCCGCCGCGCGCGACGAGCGAGCCCGCGGCCGACGTGCCGTCGATCAGCGCGACGCGCTGCTCGCCGGCGAGCACGCGCGCGAGCTCCGCGCGGTCGCCGCCGTGCTCGGCGAGCGCGTGCGCCGCGAGCACCGAGCCGAGCCAAGGCCCGGGCGCGAGCGCCCGGCCGAGCTCCTCGAACAGCACCATCTCCTCGGTGATCGCATAGCCCGAGCCGCCGTCGCCCTCCGGGATGCCGAGGCCGAAGAAGCCGAGCTCGCCCGCGGCGCGCCAGAGCGGCGCCAGCGCATCGGGGCCGGCCTGCGCGAGCTCGCGCACGCGCGACATGGGCAGCTCGTTCTCGAGGAACGAGCGCACCGAGGACTGGATCGCCTCCTGGTCGGAGCTCGGCATCAAATCCATCTGAGGAACGTCCTTCCCTGCCCGCTCAGCGCGGCAGCCCGAGCACGCGCTCGCCGATGATGTTGCGCTGGATGTCCTTCGAGCCCGCGGCGATCGTCGACGCGAACGACAGCAGCCAGCGGAACACCCAGGTCTCGCGGATGCGCTTGCGCGCGCCCGCCGCCGTCGAGGCCTCCTCGACGTCCCAGTCGAGCACCTGTGGGCCGAGGATCTCCATCGCGAGGCCGTGCACGCGCTGCTGAAGCTCGGAGAAGAACAGGCGGATCAGCGATGCCTCGGAGCTCGGCACGCCGGTGCGCGCCGTGCGGCTCACGCTGCGGTACGTCATCGAGCGCAGCGCCTCGACCTCGGCGCGCAGCAGCGCCAGACGGCGCGCCACGTCGGCGTCGTCGAGGGCACGCCTCGCCCCCGCCGGATCGCCGGGGGCGGCGCCGCCGAGCGGCGTGTGGCGCGCGAGCTCGATCAGCTCGTCGACCATGCGCGTCAAGCGCACCTGCTCGGAGAGGAACGCGGTGCCGCGCTCGAAGCCGAGCGTCGACATCGCGACGCGCCAGCCGTCGTTGATCTGGCCGACGACGTTGGCGCGCGGGATGCGCACCTCGTCGTAGAACACCTCGCAGAAGTCCTGGTGCCCGGCCATGGTGCGGATCGGGCGGATCTCGATGCCCGGAGCGTCCATCGGGCAGATCACCCAGGTGATGCCCTTGTGCTTCGGCGCCTCGGGGTCCGTGCGCACGAGCAGCTCCTGCCACTCGGCGATCTGGGCGAAGCTCGTCCAGATCTTCTGCCCGCTGACGACCAGGTCGTCGCCGTCGATCACCGCGCGCGTCGACAGGCCGCCCAGGTCCGAGCCCGCGCCGGGCTCGGAGAAGCCCTGGCACCACACCGTCTCGCCGCGCAGGATGCGCGGCAGGTGGAACGACTTCTGCGCCTCGTTGCCGCAGGCGATCAGCGTCGGGCCGCCGTGGTTCAGGCCGACGAACAGCGTCGAGGGCTCGTGCGCGCCGGCGCGGGCGAACTCCTCGTACCAGATGAGCTGCTCCATCAGCGACGCGCCGCGCCCGCCGTACTCCCTCGGCCACGAGATGCCGGCCCAGCCCGCGTCGTACATCCTGCGCTGCCAGGCGAGGTCGAACTGGCATCGCGCGCGGATGTCGTTCTCGGCCGGCGGATCGGCCGGCTTGTTGGCCTCGATCCACTCGCGCGCGCGGGCGCGGAAGCGCTCCTCTTCGGGCGTGAAGGTGATGTCCATCGCCGGTTCCCTTTACAGGGCGGCGGCGGGCGGGCAAGCATCTGCGGGCGTGCGCGGCGGCAGGGTCGCGGCGCAGCTTCCGCGATGATCGACGCCTCGCTCGGCGCAAGCCGCCTCGAGGACGAGCCCGCTCGAGGGCTCGACCCGGCGCCGGCGCACGTCGCCGTGGTCGACGGGCTGCGCGGCGCAGCGGCGCTGCTCGTGCTGCTCTACCACTGCTGGGTGTTCACCGACCCGCCGCTCGACGGCGGGCCGCTGCGCGCGCTCGCGGCGTGCGGCGCGCTCGGCGTCGACTTCTTCTTCGTCATCAGCGGCTTCGTCCTGTTCCTCCCCGTCGCGCGGCGCGGCGGCGCGTTCGGCAGCGTGCGGGGCTACTTGCTGCGCCGCGTCGCGCGCATCGTGCCCGCGTACTACGCGAGCCTGCTGCTGCAGGCGCTCGCCGTGCCGCTGCTGACGCCCTTTGCGACGCCGTTCGCCAGCGCGGGCGGCTGGCTCGTGCTCGCCGCGCACCTGCTCTTCGTGCAGCACGAGCTGCCGGCGTCGCTGGCGCACGCCGCGGGCTTCCGCGGCGACGTGCTCGGCTTCGGCGTCAACGGCGTCCTCTGGTCGCTGTCGATCGAGGCGCTGTTCTACGTCACCCTGCCGCTGGTCGCGGGCGCCTTCTTCCGCCGCCCGCTGAGCGGCCTGCTCGGCGCCCTGCTCGCGACGCTCTGCTGGCGGGCGGCGGTCCCGGCGCTCGGCCCGGGCGCGAGCGCGGCGCTGATCGACCAGTATCCCGCGTTCCTCTTGCACTTCGCCTTCGGCATGTGCGGCGCCCTGCTCTACGTCCGGCTGTGGCCGGAGCGAGGGAGCCGTGCGGCGGCCATCGTCGTCGTGCAGCTCGCGTCGCTCGTCGCCCTGCTGCTCGCGATGACGTCGTACGGGCGCGTCGTCGCGGCGACGCCTCCCGGCGCGGCGGTCGAGCTCTTGCCGGGGCTCTTGCCCG
>JBFMAS010000372.1:0-19053 GCA_040755575.1 Thermodesulfobacteriota bacterium | reverse complement strand
CGGCAAGGGCCGCGGCTCGCGCGGCGCGGTCGCGAAGGCGGCGGCGCGCAAGGTCGCGGCGGGACGCGGGAAGCGGAGGTGAGGGCGCAGCGGGTCGGCCTCGCAGGACGAGCGCGCCGCGAAGAAGGAGGAACAGCGTGCAGCTGGGGATGATCGGTCTCGGACGGATGGGCTTCAACATCGTCAAGCGCCTCATGCGCAGCGGGCACACGTGCGTCGTCTACGACCAGAACCAGAAGGCGGTGGCGGATCTCGTGAAGGAGGGCGCGACCGGGGCGGCGAACCTCGACGAGTTCGTGCGCAAGCTGAGCAAGCCCCGCGCCGCGTGGATCATGGTGCCGGCGGCCGTCACCGACTCGGTGATCAACGACCTCGTGCAGCGGATGGAGCAGGGCGACATCGTGATCGACGGCGGCAACTCCTACTTCCGCGACGACCGCCGGCGCGCAGCGGAGCTGCTGCCCAAGGGCATCCACTACATCGACTGCGGGACGAGCGGCGGGGTGTGGGGCCTCGAGCGGGGCTACTGCCTGATGATCGGCGGCGAGCCGGAGCCCGTCAAGCACCTGGACCCGATCTTCAAGGCGATCGCGCCGGGACGCGGCAGCATCGAGCGCACGCCGGGCGCCGACAAGCTCGGCACCGCAGAGGAGGGCTACCTGCACTGCGGCGCCGCGGGCGCCGGGCACTTCGTCAAGATGGTGCACAACGGCATCGAGTACGGCCTCATGGCCGCCTACGCCGAGGGCCTCGACATCCTGAAGAACGCCGACATCGACACCCGGCCCACCACGGTCGACGCCGAGACCGCCCCGCGCATGCACCACGACCTCGACTACAAGATCGACGTCGCCGCCGTCGCCGAGCTCTGGCGCCGCGGCAGCGTCGTCGCGTCCTGGCTGCTCGACCTCGCCGCGCGCGGGCTCGCCGAGAGCCCCGAGCTCGAGGAGTTCAGCGGGCGCGTGTCGGACTCGGGCGAGGGGCGCTGGACGATCATGGCCGCGATCGAGGAGGCCGTCCCGTGCGACGTGCTCACCTCGGCGCTCTACGCACGCTTCCGCTCCCGTCAGGACCACACCTTCGCCGAGAAGGTCTGCTCGGCGATGCGCTTCCAGTTCGGCGGCCATCTCGAGCGGCCGTCCGGCGGCTGAACGGCGGAGGAGGGCGAAGCGGCCCCTGAGGGCCGGGAGGCAACGATGGTCGACGTCCTGGAACAGAACCCGCTCGCGGCCGGCCTGGGCCGCGTCTCGGTCCCGCAGCCCAACACGCTGGTCATCTTCGGAGCCGCGGGCGACCTGACCCGACGCAAGCTGCTCCCGGCGGTCTACAACCTGGCCCTCGACGGCCTGCTGCCCGCGAGCTTCGCGGTCGTGGGCTTCACGCGGCGCGACATGGACGATGCGTCGTTCCGCGCGTTCGGACGCGAGGCGGTCGGCAAGTACTCGCGCCGCACGCTCGACAGCGGCTACTGGTCCGACTTCGAGCTGGGCCTGTTCCACGCGAAGGGCAACCTCGACGACCCCGAGGGCTACGCGGCGCTGCGCCGCAAGCTCGACGAGGTCGACGCCGCCCGCGGCATCCCGGGCAACCGCATCTACTACCTGTCGGTGCCGCCGAGCATGATCGCGACCTGCGTCGACCAGCTCAACGCCGCGGGCCTCGTCCAGCCGCTCGAGCCCGGCAAGCCGTTCACGCGCATCATCATCGAGAAGCCGATCGGCCACGACCTCGCGAGCGCGCGGAGGATCAACGACGACGTGGCGCGCGTCTTCGACGAGCGGCAGGTGTTCCGCATCGACCACTACCTCGGCAAGGAGACGGTGCAGAACATCCTCGTGATGCGCTTCGCGAACTCGATCTTCGAGCCGCTGTGGAACCAGAAGTACGTCGACCACGTGCAGATCACGGTGGCCGAGGAGGAGGGCGTCGGGACGCGCGCGGGCTACTACGAGGAGGCGGGCGCGCTGCGCGACATGGTGCAGAACCACATCCTCCAGCTCCTCTGCCTGACCGCGATGGAGCCGCCGTTCTCGATGTCGGCGGACGTGGTGCGCGACCAGAAGATGGGCGTGCTCAACTGCCTGCGCCCGATCCGGCCCGAGGAGGTCGGGCAGTACGTGGTGCGCGCGCAGTACGGGCACGGCTTCCACCACGGCGCCGAGGTGCCCGGCTACCGTCGCGAGGACGGCGTGCGCGCGGACTCGACCACCGAGACCTACGTCGCGATCAAGGCGCTGGTCGACAACTGGCGCTGGGCCGGCGTCCCGTTCTACCTGCGCACCGGCAAGCGCATGCCGAAGCGCGCGAGCGAGATCGCGATCCAGTTCAAGCCGGTGCCGTCGATCCTGTTCAACGCCGACGCCAGCACGCCGCTCGAGCCCAACGTGCTCGTCCTGCGCATCCAGCCGGACGAGGGGCTGTCGTTGCGGATGGCGACCAAGCTGCCGGGACCGCGGGTGCGCATCTATCCCGTCAAGATGGATTTCCGCTACGGGACGACGTTCGGCGATCAGTCGCCCGAGGCCTACGAGCGCCTGTTGCTCGACGTCATGGCCGGGGACGCGACGCTGTTCATGCGCCGTGACGCCGTCGAGGCGTCCTGGGAGTGGGTGACGTCGATCCTCGACGCGTGGCGGCAGGGCGGCGCCAAGTGGCTGCCGGAGTACGCGGCCGGAACCTGGGGCCCGGTCGAGGCGGAGCGCCTCATCCAGGACGACGGCCGGGAGTGGAGGACGTTGTGAGCGCTCCGTCGCCGCCGGCGGCCGGCGGCCCGGCCTTCGCCGCCTATCCGGCGAAGCCGGTCGACGTCGAGCGGATCGAGCGCGAGCTGACCGCGCTGTGGAGCGAGCCGCCCGCGGGCGCGGACGCCGCTCCGGTGACGCGCGCCTGCATGTCGAACCTGATCGTGTTCGCGCCGGATCGCGACGCCGCGACGCGCCTCGGCGAGGAGGTCGTGCCGATCGTCGAGCATCATCCGTCCCGCGTGCTGATGCTGGTCGCGGACGGCATGAGCGGCGGCGAGCCGCTCGAAGCGTACGTCTCGGCGCTGTGTCACCTCGGCGACGACGGCCGCCAGGTGTGCTCCGAGCACGTCGTGATCAGCGCCGCCGAGCGCATGCTGCGCCGCCTGCCGTCGGTGGTGCGGCCGCTCATCCTCGGCGACCTGCCGACCGCGCTGTGGTGGAGCGGGCCGTCGCCGCCGTCGCAGGGCGGCGAGGTGTTCCGTGAGCTCGCCGAGGACGCGAGCCAGGTGATCTTCGACAGCCTCGAGTGGACGGACCAGGAGCGTGCGTTCGTCGAGACGGCGGCCTGGGCCGCGGGCGTGCCGCGCAACGAGGGCGTGTCGGACCTCGCATGGACCCGCCTCGGGCCGTGGCGCAGCCTGGTGAGCCAGGCGCTCGACCCGGCGGTCGCGCCGGGAGCGCTCGAGTGCCTGCTCGAGGTCGAGGTCGAGCACGGCGCGCGGACCGCGCCGCAGGCGTGGCTGCTGGTCGCCTGGCTCGCGGACCGCCTGCGCTGGAAGCTCGCGGGCGCGCGTCAGCCGGGCGCGCGGCAGCTCGAGTGGAGCTTCACCACACCCGGCGTCGTCGAGGTGCGCGCCGTCGTCCGGCCCGGCGATCCGAGCCGGCCCGAGGCGTTCGCCACGCGGCTTCGCTGGGGTGCGCAGCAGAAGCCGAGCGAGGTGCGGGTGGTCTGCGCGGGCGGCGAGCGCATCGCGATCCTCGCCGGCGGCGCGCCGACGCACGGCGTGGTCGTGCCGTCGCGCAGCCGCGCGGCGCTGGTGGCGCAGGAGATGGCCGACCTCGGGCGCGACGCGGTCTATCGCTCGAGCCTGGACACCGCCCGCAAGCTGGTCGACGAGATCCTCGCTTGAGCCAGACCGAGACCATCCTCGCCGGCGACCTCGGCGGGACCAAGACGCTTCTCGCGCTGTACCGCGAGCGCCAGGAGCGCTTCGCGCTGCTGCGCGAGAGCGTGTACCCGAGCCGTGCGCACGCGAACTTCGAGGAGATCCTCGACGCGTTTCTCGCCGAGGGCCCGCCCGAGAAGATCGACGCCGCCTGCTTCGACGTCGCCGGCCCGGTGTCCGAGGGACGGGTGCGGACGACGAACCTGCCGTGGACGCTCGACGAGCGCGCGCTCGCCGGCAAGCTCGGCACGCCGCGCGTCAAGCTGCTGAACGACCTCGAGGCGACGGCGTACGGGATGCTGTCGCTGCCCGCCGACGACCTCGTGGTGCTGCACCCCGGGCGGACGCCGGCGCGCAAGGGGCACATCGCCGTCATCGCGGCGGGCACCGGGCTCGGCGAGGCGTACCTGTTCTTCGACGGCACGCGGCATCACCCGATGGCCTCGGAAGGCGGGCACGCCGACTTCGCGCCCCGCAACGAGCTCGAGATCGGGCTCCTGCGCCACCTGCGGGACAAGCTCAAGGAGCACGTCAGCTACGAGCGCGTGCTGTCGGGCCCCGGGCTGCACGCGATCTACGAGTTCTTGCGCGACACGGGCTTCGCACCGGCGCCGGACTGGCTGGAGAACGAGATCGCGAGCGGCGACCCCGGCGCCGCGATCTCGCAGGCGGCGCTGACGCGCGGCGAGCCGCTCGCGAGCAGGGCGCTCGACATGTTCTGCGAGCTCTACGGCGCGGAGGCCGGCAACATGGCGCTGCGCGGGCTGACCTTCGGCGGCGTGTACGTCGGGGGCGGGATCGGGCCGAAGATCCTGCCACGCCTGCGCGAGGCGTTTCCCCGCGGCTACCTCGACAAGGGCCGCTTCCGCCACCTGGTCGAGGACATCCCCGTGCACCTCACCCTCGAGCCGCGCACGGCGCTGCTCGGCGCGGCGCACTACGCGCTGCGCCTGTAGGCGCGCGAGCCGGTGCCGGTCGCGGCGCGCGGCGCTCAGCTCCCGCCGCCGAGCAGGCCCTCCTTGAGCCCCGAGTCCGCCGGCTCGTCGCCGAGCCAGATGCCCCACAGCGCCTTCATGAAGTCGACGCCGGGGATGGTGCCCTTCGTCGCGCCGCCGATGGTCACCGTGGTGCCCTCGCCCGGGACGTAGTCGAAGCTCGCCTGCGAGCCGGCCGTGAGCGGCTCGGTGAAGAAGCCCGAGAACTGGGCGATCCGTGGCTGCAGCGCGGGCGTCCCCGTGTGCGCGAAGCCGTCGTTCATCGCGTCGACCATCTCCTCGTGCGACACCTCGCGCAGGAACTGGAGCAGCATCCGCTTCGCCTGGTCGCTGTCGATCGCCACTTTCGCGTCGCGCGTCGGCTGCTCGAGGTAGAGCCCCGCGACGTAGACCTTGACGAACACGTAGGCGACGCGGACGCCCATCCCGTTGAGCTTGACGGTCTTGCCGCCGACCGCCGCCGTGTCGGGGAAGGTGACCCCCTGGAGCGTCGCCGCGCAGGCCGGCCGAGCGCCGGCGAGCGCGAACGACGTCGCCGTCAGCACGGCCGTGAGAGCGGCGGCGACACGAGCCCTGCGCGACCTCGATCGAGCCTCCATAAGCACCCTCCGGAGCCACCCCCGGCCTATCCGAGGTCGCCCGCCGGCACAACGCAGCCCTGCGAGGTTCGGGCAGCGACGCAACGCCGCTGCCCGTCCGGGCCGCGCCGCGGCACGGGATTTTGGCTTCTCGGCGGCACCGGGTTTGCTCCTCTCGCCCGCTCGGCGACGAGCCGCCAGGAGGACAGCGTGCAGGAAGCAGGGATCGGGTTCGTGACGTCGCGAAGGGGCCTCGCGCTGCTGGGGGCGGTCGCCCTGGTCGCGTGTGCGAGCGACAGCGCGAGCGCCGTCGAGCGCTGCTCGCGCGAGGAGCAGAACGACGTCTGCCGCGACGCGAACCCGAGCTGCCCGGCCGCGCAGGCGCCGTTCGGGGTGACGCCGGGCTCGTGGCCCGTCTTCCAGCACGACGTGCAGCACACCGGGCAGAGCGCCAGCAACGGTCCGACGTGCGCCGACGTGCTCTGGGAGCGCCGGCTGCTGGGCCAGGTGCTGAGCGCGCTGGCGCTCGCGCCGGGCAATCCGAACGAGCCCGAGAGCCTGTTCGTGCCGGTCGGCAAGGCGCCGCTGTGCGCCCTCGACCCGGACGACGGCACGCCGTACTGGTGCGAGACGGACGAGGTCGGCAAGCGCCCGGACCGGTCGTCGCCGGCGATCGGCAACGGCGGCCACGCGTTCATCGGCACGCGGGACAACGACATGTGGGCCATCGAGGTGCCGCCGATCGGCGTCTCGCCGGCCGGCGTCGCGTGGCGGCAGAAGGTGTGCAGCGACGGCGACATCACCGTGCCGCCGATCATCGGCGACGATGGGCTCATCTACATGGCGTCGGACTCGCTCGGCGCGGGCACGCTGATGGCGATGTGCCCCGGCGCCGTCCGCCAGCCGAAGTGGTGCGCCAACCCGGTGGGCGGCGGGATCCGCAACGCCTCGCCCGCGCTGAGCCCGGCGGGCGACGTGCTCTACGTCGTCGTCGGCGCGGGCGCGCTGGTCGCGTACCAGGCACAGACCGGCGCCGAGCTGTGGCGTGCGCAGCTCGAGCCCCGGCGCAGCATCGGCCGCAACGAGAACCTCGCGCCGGTCGTCCACCCGACGACCGGACGGGTCTACGTCGGACTGCGCCAGGGCCTGTGGGCCGTCGACCCGCCCGCGCTGCCGGGCGGTACTCCGGCGACGACCCTGCTGTTCGCGATCCCGACGGGCTATCGGATGGAGGCGCCGCCCGCGCTCGACGTGCCGCGCAACACGATCGTCTTCGGCGCCTCGAAGGGGCTCGCCAACACGCTGTACGCGATCGGCCTCAACGGCACCCTCAAGTGGCAGCGCAGCGACCTCGGGCGGGGCCGCTTCCAGAACAACCCGCCGGTGATCGACGCCTCGGGACGCGTCTACCTCGCGCTGCGCAGGAGCCTGATCGCCCTCACGGTGAGCGGTGCCGACCTGTGGCGGCGCGAGCTGCCGGGGCAGCTCAACGCTTCGCCGATCCTCGCCGCGGGCCGCCTCTACGTCGGCACGACGTCCGGCATCGTCTACGCGATCGGCGGCTGCTAGCCGCCGCTCTGCTGGATCAGCTTCGCGACCAGCGCCGTCCAGCCCGTCTGGTGGCTCGCGCCGAGGCCGGCACCGGTCTCGCCGTGGAAGTACTCGTGGAACAGCACGAGGTCGGTGAAGTGCGGGTCCTTGCGGAACAGCGGCACCTCGCGCAGGGACGGGCGCACGCCGTGCTCGTCGGGCAGGAACAGCCGCACGAGACGCCGTGACAGCTCGGCCGCGACCTGCCAGAGGTTCATGCGTACGCCGGAGCCGGTCGGGCACTCGACCTTGAGGTCGTCGCCGTAGAAGAAGTGGTAGCGCTGCAGCGCCTCGATGAGCAGGAAGTTGACCGGCAGCCAGACGGGGCCGCGCCAGTTCGAGTTGCCGCCGAACAGCCCGCTGCGTGACTCGCCCGGCTCGTAGTCGACGCGGTGGACCGTCCCGTCGACCTCGAGCTGGTAGGGGTGCTGCAGGTGGTGGCGCGACAGCGCGCGCACGCCGTACGGCGACAGGAACTCGTCCTCGTCGAGCATGTAGCGCAGCACCTGGCGCAGGCGGTCGCGGCCGACCAGCGCGAGCAGACGCAGGACGCGCAGGTCCGGCATGGTCGACGTCTCGACGTGGTCGCCGAACTCCGGGCGGTTCTCGATGAACCACTGCATGCGCCGCTTGAAGGCGGGCAGCCGGTCGATCAGCTCCGAGTCGAGCGTCTCGACGCCGTAGAGCGGGATCAGGCCGACCAGCGAGCGCACCTTGAGCGGCAGCTTGCGGCCGTCTGGCAGGGCGAGCACGTCGTAGAAGAACCCGTCGTCGCAGTCCCAGAGCTCGACGCCGTGCCCGCCGAGGTTGTTCATCGCGTGGCAGATGTAGACGAAGTGCTCGAAGAACTTGCTCGCGACGTCCTCGTACGCGCGGTCCTCGCGCGCGAGCTCGAGCGCGATCGCGAGCATGTTGAGGCAGTACATGCCCATCCAGCTCGTGGCGTCGCTCTGCTCGATGACGCCGCCCGTGGGCAGCGGCTTCGAGCGGTCGAACACGCCGATGTTGTCGAGCCCGAGGAAGCCGCCCTGGAAGACGTTGCGGCCCTGGGCGTCCTTGCGGTTCACCCACCAGGTGAAGTTGAGCAGCAGCTTGTGGAACACGCGCTCGAGGAACGTACGGTCGCCGACGCCGCCGCGGCGCTTCGCCTCGATCTTGTAGACGCGCCACGCGGCCCACGCGTGCACCGGCGGGTTGACGTCGCCGAAGTTCCACTCGTACGCCGGGAGCTGGCCGTTCGGGTGCATGTACCACTCGCGCAGCAGGAGGATGAGCTGCTGCTTCGCGAAGTCCGGGTCGACGAGCGCCAGCGGAATGCAGTGGAAGGCGAGGTCCCAGGCCGCGTACCAGGGATACTCCCACTTGTCCGGCATCGAGACGACGTCGGCGTTGTAGAGGTGCGTCCAGTCGCCGTTGCGGCCGCCGCGGCGCGACTCGGGCGGCGGCGGTCCTTCGGGGTCGCCGGCGAGCCAGCGGTCGACCTCGTAGTGGTAGAACTGCTTGCTCCACAAGAGACCGGCGATCGCCTGGCGCATGACGGTGCGCACCTCGCGCGACATCGCCTGCGGCTCGAGCGCGGCGTGGAACTCGGCCGCTTCGGCCCGGCGTCGGGCGAACACGTCGTCGTGCTCGGCCCCGAGCGCGTCCGGGTCGTCGACGGTGTGCACCTGGTCGGACAGCCGTAGCTTGACGGTGCGCGACTCGCCCGGCGCGAGGCGCAGCACGTGGTGGAAGGCGGCCTTGGTGCCGCGCTTGAGCGGGCTCACGGCCTCACGTACGCCGTGGACCACGTAGTCGTGAAAAGCGTCCTTGACGTGCGGCGACCCGCTCTCGACGCCCCACAGCCGCCGCGTGTTGCTCTCGTTCTCGGTGAACAGCACCTCGCCCAGCGTGTCGACGGCGAGCCAGCGGCGGTCGTAGTACTCGTGGTCGACCTCGAGCGCGGCCGCCGCGCCGACGCACGGATGCGCCCGGATCACCGGCCGGCGCGGGTCGAGGCCCCAGGACCAGGTGTTGCGGAACCAGATCGTCGGCAGCAGGTGGAGCGGCGCGGCGTCGGGTCCCCGGTTGCTCACCGTGATGCGCACGAGAACGTCCTCGGGCGTCCGCTTCGCGTACTCGACCTCGACGTCGAAGTAGCGGCCGTCGTCGAACACGCCGGTGTCCGTGATCTCGTACTCTGGCAGCTCCCGGCCCCGACGCCGGCTCTCCTCGACGAGCTGCGCGTAGGGGAACGCGCGCTGCGGGTACTTGTAGAGCATGCGCGCGTAGGAGTGCGTCGGCGTCGCGTCGAGATAGAAGTAGATCTCCTTCGCGTCCTCGCCGTGGTTGCCGTCCTCGTTGTCGAGGCCGAACAGGCGCTCCTTCAGGATCGCGTCGCGCTCGTTCCACAGCGCGATCGCGAAGCAGACGTACTGGTGGCGGTCGCAGAAGCCGGCGAGGCCGTCCTCGCCCCAGCGGTACGCCCGCGAGCGCGCGTGATCGTGCGGGAGGTAGCGCCAGGCGTTGCCGTGCGGGCTGTAGTCCTCGCGCACGGTGCCCCACTGACGCTCACTCAGGTAGGTGCCCCAGCGCTTCCAGTTGCGCAGCCGCTGCTCGTCCTCGTGGAGGCGGGCGAGCTCGGCGATGCCGACCGGCTGCGGCGGCTCGTCGGACCGTGCGCTCACTGCACGACGATGCCGCCGTCGACCCGGAGGACGGCTCCGCTGATCCACTTCGCCTCGTCCGAGGCGAGGAACACGGCCGCGCGCGCGACGTCGTCGATCTCGCCGACGCGGCCGAGCGGGATGAACATGGCGGTCTGCGCGCGGCCCTCCGGCGTGCCGAGAAACGGCGCGTTGAGGTCGGTCGGGATCGGCCCCGGCGCGATGCAGTTCGCGCGCACGTTGCTCGAGCCGTACTCCGACGCGAGGTAGTAGGTCAGGGTGACGAGACCACCCTTGGCGGTCGCGTAGTCCGCGACGCCGACCGGCGCCGCCTGGAAGGCGCCGTGCGACGAGACGTTGATGATCGCGCCGCCGCCGCGCACGACCAGGTGCGGCAGCGCGTGCTTGGCGCAGAGGAAGGGGCCGCGCAGGTTGATCGCGATGGTCCGGTCCCACTGCGCGACCGGCATGTCGGCGATGCGGTTGCCGTACGAGATCACGGCGGCGTTGCTGTACAGCACGTCGAGGCCGCCGTATTCCGCCACGGCCGCCTCGGTCGCCGCCGACACGTCCTCCTCGCGCGACACGTCGCAGCGCCGGAAGCGCGCCGTGCCGCCGCTCGCACGGATCGCCGCCGCGACCGCCTCGCCGGCCTCGTCCAGCACGTCGAGCAGCATCACGCGCGCGCCCTCGGCGGCGAACGCGCGCGCCACCCCTGCGCCCTGACCCTTGGCGGCGCCGGTGACGATCGCGACCTTGCCGGCGAGCCGGCCGCCCGTCGTGCCTGCCATTCAAGCCTCCGGCGCGACGTATGGCACGTCGTAGGGAACGAGGTCGAGCGTCGGCACCTGGACGATCTCGATCGGGAAGCCGTCGGGGTCGCGGACGACGCAGCACTCGATGCCGCTCGGCAGCACGGTCCGGGTCGCGTCCTCGATCGTGACCCCCTGGGCGCGGAGCTCGGCCAGCGCCTCGTCGAGGCTCAGCACGTAGAAGCTCAGGTGCGAGTGGCCGATCTCGTTGGAGGCGCGCTTGCGCACCGTGCGCTCGGGCGGCGGGCTCGCGAAGCCGATGATCTCGATCCGCATGCCGTCGCGCTTCATGAAGATGCCCTTGAACCGGGCGCCGGGGACGCCCATCACGCGGGCGGTCGCCTCGTCGTCGAAGTCGAACTCCATCACCACCTCGAAGCCGAGCACGCCCGTGTAGAAGGCGCGCGAGCGCTCGATGTCCGAGACGCAGTGCGAGTAGTGCAGCAGCCGGGCGTTCCTCATCGCTCGTTCCTCCGCTTTCGGTCGGTTCGCGTGCTCAGGCGGCGAGGCCGTAGAGCCGCGCCGCGTTCGCGCCGCGCACCTTGGCGCGCGCCGCGGGCGGCAGCCTCTCGAGGTGCTCCTCGAGCTCCCTGACGACGCCCGGAAAGGTCGCGTCGAGGTGCGGGTAGTCCGACGCCCAGACGATGCGCTCCTCGCCGATCACGGGTGCGAGCAGCGGCAGCGTGCTCTCGTCGGGATCGAAGGAGATGAAGCATTGCCTCTTGAAGTACTCGCTCGGCCTGAGGCGCAGCTCGGGAGCCATCCAGGCGTAGACCTGCGCGAAGTGGTCGAAGCGGTCGAACCAGTGGCCGAGCCAGCCGCCGCCCGCCTCGAGCACGACGACCGTCAGCTCGGGATGGCGCTCGAGCACGCCGCCGCACACGAGCTGCGAGAAGCCGATGTAGTCGTCGATGAAGAAGATCGACGGGTGGCCCATGATCGGCGCGTCGATCGGCAGGCCCTGCATCGTGCCGGGCAGGTCGCCCGCGCCCGACGGGTGCAGCCCGACCGGCACGCCCGCCTCGGCGCACGCGGCCCAGAAGGGGTCGAAGTACGGGTTGTGCAGGCTGCGTCCCTTGCACGGGTTCGGGCGCACGAAGTGCCCGAACACGGGCGGCGCGTCGGCTCCCGTCGTGGCGCCGGCGCGTCCGGTCTCGAGCAGCCCGCGGCACAGGATGCGCGCGTTGATCGGGTCGGCACCGTAGAAGTCGACCAGCGCGCCGACGAGGCGCTCGAGCCGCGCTGCGAAGCTCGCGGGCGGCGCGTCGAACCAGCCCTCCGCGGCGGCCTCGAGACGCTCGCCGAGCGCCTGGAATACCGCGTAGAGCAGCGTCTCCTTGGTCGGGAAGTAGTGGAACAGCGTGGGCTTGGTGAGCCCCGAGCGCTCGGCGAGCACCGCGTAGCTGAGCCCGGCGTCGCCGCCCTCGGCGTAGATCTCGCTCGCGGTCGCGACGAGACGGGCGCGCGCCTGCTTCGCCCGGCTCGGTCCCGGCGGCCGGCCCGGGCGTCGCCGCCGCGTGGCCGGCGCGCGCATCGGACGGGAGCTCACGAGCCGGGCGTCCTGCACCCGGCCCTTATCATCCGATCGGATGATTCTGGCAACCGGGCCGGCGCGAGGCGGCTCAGTGCCAGGGCAGGGCGGAGCGCGCCCGCCAGTAGGCCTCGGGCGGCTCCGCCAGCTCCGCGAGCTCGGCCAGCGTGGCCGCGTCGAGCTCGACGGCGATCCCGGCGGCGTGCGAGCGGAGCTGCGCCGTCGTGACGGCGCCCGACAGCACGACGTCCGCGGCGACCAGCGAGGCGGCGAACGCGATCGCGAGCTGATCGGCCGACAGCGAGCAGCGGTCGGCGATCTCGGCGAGCCGGCGCCGGAGCGGCTGGTCGGCGGGCAGCAGGTTGGCCGGCGTCAGGCGGCCGTTGGCGTGCACCTCCTTCAAGATGACGCCCATCCCGGCGGCGCGGGCCTCGCCGAGCACGTCGCGCAGCGAGGGCTCGAGGACGTTGAAGGTCGCCTGCACCGCGTCGAACACGCGCTCGCCGTCGATGCGCGTCGCGAGCGCGAGCTCCAGCGTGTGCCGGGAGCCGACCCCGCTCAGGGTCAGCCCGAGCGCGCGCACGGCGCCCGTCCGCCGTGCCTCGACGAGCGCCCGCAGCAGCGGCTCGTCCTGCAGCACGCCCGATTCGGCCGTCGCGCTGTGGATCTGGTAGAGCGCGAGCGCGTCGCCGAGCAGCGCGCGCGTCTCGGCGAGCTGCGTGCGGAAGCGCTCGAGGGACAGCTCCTTCTCCTCGTGCAGCGATGCGTCGACCTGCCAGCCCGCGGTGTAGCGATAGCCCCACTTGCTGCCGGCCGTCACCTGCTCGCGGCCGTGGCCCCGCTCGCGGAGCCAGCGCGCGAGGAACTCCTCGGCGCGCCCGTAGCTGCGCGCGGCGTCGACGTAGCGCACGCCCGCGTCGTAGGCTGCGTCGAGCACCTCCGCGGTACGCGCGTAGAGCGCCTCGACGGTGCGCTCCGCGGGCAGGTCGGCGCTGCGTCCGAGCGTGATGTAGCCCGGGCGCCCGAGCGCCGCGAGCCCGAGCCCGAGGCGCGACACCACGAGGCCGCCGTCGCCGAGCCGACCACGCGCGATCACCATCGAGCCGATGGTATCGCGGCGTGCCGCGGCGATCACGCGCCGCCTGGACAAGGCGCGCGGCGGCGTTCCATGCTCGCCGCCGGACGAGACGCCGGACGAGAGAGGACGAGCGGGATGGCGCGGCAGGAGCGAGGCGAGGTCGGTCCGACCGACGCGGACGCGGGGCTGTGGCGCGGGCGGCAGATCGCGCGCCGCTTCGTGTCGCCCGACGGCATGATCGTGCTGGTCGGACGCACCGCCGAGGACAACGACGTGCTCTCTCTCAAGCTCGCCTCGCCGCGCGACTTCTGGCTGCACGTGTCCGGCGAGTCGGGCTCGCACGTCGTGATCCGCAACCCCGACGGGCTCGCGCGGCCGCCGCGTGACACCGTGCGCTACGCGGCCGGTCTCGCGGCCGGGTACTCGCGCGCGCGCCACGGCGGGCAGGTCGCCGTGCACCTCGCGACCTGCGCCGACGTGAAGAAGCCGCGCGGCCTGCCGCCCGGCAAGGTGACCCTCGCCAGGTTCACCACCGTACGCGCGACGCCGCTGCGCGGCGACGAGAGCTGAGGGCCGCGCGCGGGGCGCGCGGCCCGCTCACGGGGCCCGGCGCGTCACCACGCGAGCCTGAGCCCGGGGCGCGGCCAGTCGATCGCGACCAGACGTCCCGTGGACGACAGCGTGACGAACGCGGTGCGCAGCTCGGGACCGCCGAAGCACACGTTCGTCGTCAGCACGTCGGGCATCGGTACGTGCGTCACCCCCTGGCCGCTCGGCGGCACGACCGTGATGCCGCCGTTCGCGATCGTCGCGACGCAGACGTTGCCTGCCGAGTCGACGGCGAGCGAGTCGAAGAGCTGCAGCCCGGGCAGACCGACGACCAGCGTCCCGCCCGCGCCGAGGCCCGGCACGGCGACGACCTCGCCCGGCGCCGGCACGTCCCACGCCCAGAGACGTCCGGTGAAGGTCTCCGCGACGTAGAGCCGCTTGCCGTCGGGCGACAGGCCGATGCCGTTCGGGCCGTCGAGCGGGAACAGCACCTCGCGGATCAGCGAGCCGTCGGGCTTCGCGTAGAAGACGCCGGTGCGATCGCGCTCGCGCTCGCGCGTCTTGCCGAAGTCGGTGAACCAGAAGCCGCCCGTCGCGTCGAAGACGAGGTCGTTCGGGCCGCGCAGCGGCCGCCCGTCGCACTCGGTGTAGAGATCCTCGACCCGGCCCGTGTCGAGATCGACGCGCTGGATGCGCCCGCCGACGTAGGACGCCGGCTGGTTCCCGGGAAACAGCAGGCCGTTCACCTCGTGCCACTCGAAGCCGCCGTTGTTGCAGACGTAGAGCTTGCCGTCGGGACCGAGCGCCGCGCCGTTCGGACCGCCGCCGGTCTCGGCGACGACGCGCGTGCGGCCGTCCGGCGCGACCCGCGTGATCGTTCCGCGGCGGATCTCGGTCAGGACGATGCTCCCGTCGGGCATCCACACCGGGCCTTCGGGGAACTGGAGGCCGCTCGCGATCTCCCGCACTTCGCCCATGAATTCCTCCAGTCGAACAAAATGAAAAGTGTATTCTCCTGCGCTCGGCATGCTGCTATAGGATCGCCGACGCTCTCCCAGAAGAGCAGATTTCACCTACGCAGCCCAACCTACGGAACCTCGTTGCCAATGATGTCTGCGAAGCGAAACAACCAGATTCGGATCAGCGACGTCCTTATGCTCGTCGCCGTCGTGGGTACGATCCTCGGCGGTCTGTTCACTCTGCTCGCCTGACCTCGCGCCCACGACGTAGCGCGCGACGCGTCCGGCTCGGGCAGGAGCGCCTGCGCACGCGACTTTCCGCTTGCCCCGCGGGCGAGCGGCGTCCTATACCGGCCGCCTGCGAGGGCCACCGGCGGCCGCGGGTGCGGGGATCGGCGGAAGGGTGGCGGAGGGGTACGGCATGTCCAACCAGATTCGGCGCGTCGGCGCCGCGACGCTCGCGATCCTCGCCTGGACGGTGGCCGCCGAGGCGACCATCGTCGGCGGAGGCGGCCCGCGCTTCACCGACTGCTTCTCCGTCTTCGACACGCCGGTCGCGCTGACCGGCAACGCGCGCCACATCCGCTGCTTCGACGGCGATCCGTCCTGCGACGCGGACGGCGAGGTCAACGGCGAGTGCCGCTTCCCGGTTGCCGTGTGCGCGAACAGCAGCGACGCGTCGAATCCCTACTGCACGCCGGTCGGCGTCGACTCGATCTTCGTCGACCACTCGCTCGACAACGGCGACCCGAAGTTCGACCCCGACTTCCAGGCGCTGCAGTCGCGCATCGAGAACCAGATCGACCCGCCGACCGACGACGTCGACGCGTGTACGAGCGCGAGCAACGTCGTCGTGCGCCTGAAGGGGCCCTTCCCGGGCAACCGCTGCCGCCAGAGCTCGAAGGTCATCAAGCTGCGGACGATGTCGCCGTTCGTGTCCGGCAGATTCTTCACCGACGTCGATACGCTGCGGCTCACGTGCCGGCCTGCGGCGGGGAGCTGCGATCCGGGCGCGCTGTTCGACGGCACCTTCGACCGCATCCAGAAGCAGATCTTCAACACGAGCTGCGCGCTGTCCGCGTGCCACGACTCGCAGACGCAGCAGGCGGGGCTGCTGCTCGAGGTCGGGGCGTCCTACGCACAGCTCGTCGGCGCAACGCCGACCAACGCCGCCGCGCAGGGGCTCGGCTGGCTGCGGGTGACGCCGGGCGACCCGGATCTGAGCTTCCTCCACCACAAGGTGACGGGTGACCTCGGCGTCGGACTCGGGTCGCGCATGCCGCTCGGCGCGCCGCCGCTCGCCGCGAGCCTGGTCGAGATCCTGCGCCTCTGGATCGAGGCCGGGGCGCCCGAGACCGGCTGGGTACCGGGGACCGATTCCTGATCGACCGGCCGCGGCGCGCGCGCGCTCGACACCGGCGGAGTGGGGGAGACCGATGGGAGACCAGAACACCGTCCTGACCGAGGCCGACGCTCGCCATCTGCTGCGCCGCTCGGGCTTTGCGGCGACGCGCAAGGAGCTCGCCGCGAGCGGCATCGTCGGGCTGACCCGCGGGGCCGCCGCCGACAAGCTGCTCGGCTACAAGCCGAAGCCGTTCCGGCCGGGCGGGCGGGACCAGCGTCGCCAGCACGACACGCTGATGCGCTACCTGCTGACGACCAAGACGCCGGTCCAGGAGAAGCTCGTGCTCTTCTGGCACGACCACTTCGCGACCGGCATCGCGAAGCTCTTCGCGGTCAACTTCGGCCAGGCGACGAAGCTCATGGGCAACCAGCAGAAGCTCCTGCGCCAGCTCGCGAAAGGCAGCATGAAGGACCTCGTCAAGGCGATCGGCAAGGACGCCGCGATGATGGAGTTCCTCGACACGACGCGCAACGAGAAATCGATCCCGAACGAGAACTACGCGCGCGAGCTGCTCGAGCTGTTCACGCTCGGCGTCTTCGACAGCGCCGGCAACGCGAACTACACGCAGGCCGACATCGTGCAGATCGCGCGCGCCTTCACGGGCTGGCGCTACCTGCAGAACGGGAAGGCCTACCTCGACGAGGGCGAGCACGACTTCACCTCCGAGTTCCCCGAGCGCGGGCCCAAGCGGATCTTCGAGACGACCGGCAACGTCGGCGGCGCCGACTTCGACGCGAACGGCGAGGGGGTGCCGGAGATCGACGCCGTCGTCGACATCATCTTCACGCACACCGACACCGACGGGGAGAGCACCGTCGGGCGACGCACCGCGCGCCGGCTGCTCGAGTTCTACGTCGGGCCCGACCCGAGCCTCGCGACGATCGACGCGGTCGTCGCCCAGTCCGGCTTCGCGTCGACGTGGAGCATCCAGGCGCTGGTGCGCGCGATCTTCTGCCACGACGACTTCTACGAGCCCGGTCAGCCCTTCGGCCCGGGTGTCAAGAAGTCCGTCAAGTGGCCGGTCGACTTCGCGATCGGCTCGATGCGGCTGCTCGGCATGAAGCTCGCGGGCTCGTTCAAGTACGTCCCCGGCGGCTCCTACACCGGCATCTTCACGCACATGGAGAACCTCGGGCAGCTCCTGCTCGACCCGCCGAGCGTGTTCGGCTGGGACTGGGAGACGGCGTGGCTGTCGAGCTCGACGCTGCTCGCGCGCTACAACTTCGCGCGCGACCTGGTCGCGGCGCGCGGCGCCGGAAGGTTCAAGCCGGACAAGCTGGTCGACATCGCCGAGACCGATCCCGCCGTGATCGTCGATCAGGTGCTCGACGCGCTCGACGTCGCGCACAACTTCACCGCCGCGGACCGGCAGGTGTGCATCGACTACCTGACGGACGGCGGCACGCTGACGCCCGACCTCGTCGACTACGAGTATCGCAACACCAAGCTGCACGGGCTGTTCGAGCTGGTGATGAAGTCGCCCGGCTACCAGGTCTTGTGAGCGGGGAGGGGAAGCACGATGGCAATCACGCGACGTCAGTTCATCCGGCGCACCGGCCTCGCGACGGCCGGCTCGCTCCTCGCCCCGAGCCTGTTCTCGAGCCCGCTCGTCCGCCGCGCGTTCGCCGACCTCGGCGACCGCTACCTGGTGGTGATCTTCCTCGACGGCGGCAACGACGGGCTCAACACGGTGGTGCCGTACGACAACGGGCCGAGCGGCGGCACGCTGCGCGACGACTACCAGGCGCACCGCTCGACGGGCGGCGGCGGCCTGCGGCTCACCACCGCGCAGCTCGACGGCACCACCATCGGCACCGATCCGAACACCGGCGCGCAGCTCGCGCTGCACCCGGGCCTGATCGGCCTCAAGCAGCTCTACGACGCCGGTCAGCTCGCCGTGATCCAGGGCTGCGGCTACCCCGAGTACAACCTGTCGCACGAGGAGTCGCGCCTCATCTGGCAGTCCGGCAACCCGCTGCGGCTCACGTCGCTCACGGGAACGGGCTGGGTCGGACGGCACCTGGCCGCGACCTACGGCCCGAGCCAGATCCCGGCCGTGTGCGTGCAGGACTCGATCGCGCCGGACTTCCGCCAGAACGCGACCAGCGTCCTCGCCGTGCGGCGCCTCGAGGACTTCGGCTTCCCCTGGGACGGCTACGGCTCGGACGAGGCCGCGAAGGAGGCCGCGTTCGCGGCCCTGCACGCCGCCGCCTCGGCGGGCGCCGAGGCGACGCAGGTCTTCGTCGGCAACGCCGGCAGCGCGACGCTGCAGAGCACGAGCAGCTACCCGGTCGTGCACGACAACTACCAGAGCGACCGGGGCGCGTTCAGCCAGCTCTACGAGGACATCGATCGGAGCGTCGCGTACGACCTGCGCGAGGTCGCGAAGGTCGTCTACGGCGTGAGCAGCGGCGTCCCGGGCGTCGACGCGCGCTTCTTCCAGCTCGGCAACGGCGGCTACGACACGCACTCCGATCAGGGCGGTGCGACCGGCCAGCACTACGAGCTGCACCGCGAGCTCGGCGACTCGCTGAAGGTGTTCTACGACGACCTCGCCGACATGGGCGTTGCGGACAAGGTGCTGACGGTCGTGTGGAGCGAGTTCAGCCGGCGCATCGAGCAGAACGGCAACGGCACCGATCACGGCTCGCAGGGGCCGATGTTCGTCATCGGCGGACCGGGCGCGGTGAACGGCGGCGTGTACGGCAACCACCCGAACATCAACGACGCGGACCTCGAGGACGACGGCAACACGCGCTACCGCCAGACCGCGCACGACTTCCGCTCGACCGACTTCCGCGACGTGTTCGGCACGATCCTGAAGCACTGGCTCAACATGAGCCCGGCGCAGATCACGTCGAGCATGCTCGTGCCCGATACCTTGGCCGGCGAGTACTGGTCGATCGTGAACGGCATCGACCTGGACATGGGCTTCCTGCCGTAGGGCAGGGTGCTCCTGCCGCCGAGAAGCGGCCGCGGCGGCGCATCGCGCGCCGGCCGC
>JBFMAS010000371.1:0-7406 GCA_040755575.1 Thermodesulfobacteriota bacterium | reverse complement strand
CGCCCGCCGGGCCGGCGGGCGCGGCATGGAGCTGCGGGCTCAGAGCTTGTACAGCTTGGCCGCGTTGCCCGCGCAGATCTTCCAGCGCTCCTCCTCCGGAACGCCGGCGAACATCTCGTTCGCGATCTTGCGCGAGTACGGCCAGTCCGAGATGTGGTGCGGGTAGTCGGTGGACCACATCATGTTGTCGATGCCGACGTCGTGCCGGTTGCGCACGCCGTAGAAGTCCTGCACGAACGTCAAGCGCCAATTGCGGCGGAAGTACTCGCTCGGCAGCATCTCGAGCTCGATCTTCGCCCAGTGCCGGTTGCGCCACCAGCGGTCGTCCATCTGCTCGAGGAGCCACGGCACCCAGCCCGCGCCCGCCTCGACCGAGACGAAGATCAGCTTGGGGAAGCGGTCGAACAGGCCCGACATGATGGTGTCGGCGATGATGGGCGGCATCGAGTCGATGCCCGCGATCGAGTACTTCGACACCGTCTGCTGTCCCGCGGTGAGCAGCCCGGTCGGCTCGAACTTGCCCGTGGTGGTGGTCGCCTTGGTCGCGCTCGCCTTCGACACCGTGCCGAGGTGGATCGAGCACGGCATGTCGAGCTCTACGGCCGCCTTCCAGAACTCGTCGTCCTCCTTCGACAGCTGCGGCGCTCCCGCGGGCCACGACGACAGGATGACGCCGCGCATGCCCATCTCCTTCGCGCGCCGCATCTCCTTGATCGCCGTCTCGACGCCGAGGTTCGGGATCTGCGCGAGGCCGATCAGGCGCTTCGCGTCGGCCGCCATGAACTCCTTCGCCATCCAGTTGTTGTAGGCCCGGATGCCGGCGAGGTGGAACTCGTCGTCGTCGTCGAGCATGTAGTGGCGCATCGTCCGCTGCGAGGGATAGAGCACCTCGGCCGATACGCCGTCCTCGTCCTGCTCCTTGATGCGCGCGGTGCCGTCGAAGGCGCCCGCGTTGACCTTGTCGTAGCGCGCGCCCTCCCAGCGGAACGCCTCGTAGGTCCGACCGCGGTACGTGGTGACCAGGCCGAGCGGCACGGGCGGGGTCCCCGGCCGGTACTGCCAGGCGTCGCCGCCGGCCGAGTCCTTGACCAGCTTCGGCGCGCGGTCGTGGAACTCGGGCTCGAGCCACTTCTTCCACAGGTCCGGCGACTCGACGACGTGCGAGTCCGCCGAAATGAGCTGATTGGCGTCCATTTCCCTTCCTTCTCCTCGATACGGACCTTCGGTCGCTGTGACGCGAGGGTACAGTGTCTCCGGTGGATTTCCAGCGCGGCCCGCGCCGCGGCGCGCGGACCCGCCGCAGCGGATGGCCAACGAACGTTTGTTGTCGACCGTTTGTTGCCGACCGTCCCGGCGCGCGTCAAGGCCCCCGTCGCGCGAGCGCCAGAAGGTCGAGCCACTGCGGCGGCTCGACCTCGGCGATGCGGAAGTCGTCGGCCGAGAGCTGCACCAGGTCCGCGTCCTGCGCGGCGACCCGCGAGCGTACGAGCAGCGCGAGCCGCGCGAACGCCCAGCGGACGAGCCCCTGCGGCAGGAGCTTCCTCAGCTCCAGGGGATCGAGCCTGAGGACCCGCTGGGCCTGCGCGCCGCGTGCGCGCTCGAAGGCGTAGACGCGCTCGCTGCCGACGATGCCGCGTACCTCCACGTGCGCGAAGAAGCGCTCGAGCAGCGAGCGCAGCTCGTCCGCCACGTACTCGTGCACGTGGTAGGGGTTCTCCGACACGCTCGCGAGCCGGTTCGGCGTCGTGAGCACGAGGAGCCCGCCCGGCTTGACGCACGCGGCGGCGGCCTCGAGGAACGGCGTCGGGTCCGCGAGGTGCTCGAGCACCTGGAAGTTGGTCACCACGTCGAACTCGCCCGGACGCTCGCGGGCGAGGTCGAGCAGGTTCACGTGGCGGTACTCGAGGTTCGCGGCCTGGTGGCGGCGTCGCGCGAGCGCGAGCGCGTGCGCGTCGTAGTCGACGCCGACGACGTGCGCCGCATGGCGCGCGAGCAGCGCCGCGCCGTAGCCCTCGCCGCAGCCCGCCTCCATGATCCGCTTGCCCGCGACGAACGGAGCGACCAGGTGGTACGCGGCGAGGTGGCGGGCCATGTCGGGCGCGAAGCGCGCGTCCTCGGCGGCGAGACGCTCGCCCGTGTAGGCCTCCGGCACCTGCCACGCCGACGCGCCCGCCGCCTCGGCCGCACCTCCCGGCCCGCCGCTCGTCTGCTGCGCGCTCACGATCCCTCCTGTGCCCGGCGGTCGCGGCGCGCGAGCGCCCAACGCGCCGCGTTGCGCACCCACGGATCCGGGTCGTCGGCCACGGCCTCGACCGCCGCCCACGCGCCGTCCGAGGCGAGGAACGGCACCATCCACACCGCCGTCTCGCGCTCCTCGGGGCTGCCGTGCGCGATGCGATCGGCCACCGCGGCGGCGGCGAGGTCGGGCGGCACGACGACGGGGTCGAGCAGGATCGAGGGTACGAACTGACCCGGCAGCGTGCCCTCGTTCATGAGCTCGAAGAGCGTGATCAGGCGCTGGCGCTCGCCGAGCTCGAACAGCGCGTAGGCGGCGAGCATCTTCCACCAGGTGGTCTCGTCCCGGTCCCAGTAGCCGTCGAGCACGGGAGCGAGGTCGCGGCGGTCGGCGCTCGCCGCGGCGAGCGCGGCGAGCGGGCCGATGCGCTGGCGCTCGACGAAGTCGTCGATCGGGCGGACGAGGTCGTCGGTCGCGAGCGTCGGCGGCAGCTCGAGCAGCGGGCCGCGCGCCGGCTCGACCAGGCTGAAGCGCGTCGACAGCTCGCGCGCGAGGAGGAAGTTGATCGAGCGCGCGGCTTCCCAGCGGATGCGGCCGCCTTCGCGCAGGAACACGTCCTGCAGGTAGCCGAGCGCCGCCGGCGCGCCGTACTCACCGAGCGTGCGCAGGTACAGCAGCCTCGCGGAGCGATTGGTCGCGATCACCCGCTCGATCGCCGCGTAGCCGCCGGGAGCGCGCGCCGCGACGGCGTCGATCGCGGCGGCGACCGCCTGCCGCACGCGCCGGTCGACGTCGGCGAGCCGCGGCGCGAAGCCGGCGAAGTCGACCGGCGTGCCGCTCTCCGCGATGCGGCGTGCGAGCGCGAGCTCGCTCGCGTACTTGCCGCGCGCGTAGCTGCCGTCGAAGGGTCCGGACTCGTGCACCGGCTCGCGCCACTCGGGGTGCGAGGCGAGCAGCTCGCGCCGCGCGAGCACGTCGTAGCGGCCGATGCGGCGCACCAGCGCGTAGTGGCGCTGCGCGTAGTCGCGCAGGATGAAGTAGTACGCCGGCGACGACGAGAAGTAGCCCAGGCGGTCGTTCAGCGTCACGAGCAGCGGCGGCTTCGCCTGCTCGATCGCGGCCACCATCGCGGCCTCGTCCGCGTGCGACGGGCGGCCGGTGAAGAAGTAGTCGTGCGGCACCGGGGTGCGGCGGTCGGTGAGGAAGGGCACCATGGCGAGCGCCGGGAAGACGAAGACCGCGTCCTCGGGCCTCGTCGCGCCCGCGACGAAGTCGGCGACCGCGCGCAGCTCGCGGAGGTCGCGGTCGCGGTCCTCCTCGACGACCACCGGCATCGGGTCCCGGCCGAGCGACGTCGTCGCCCGCAGCGCGACGTCGGGCGTGACGCGGAAGCGCGCATCCGCGAACGGCACCGCCCGCACGACCAGCGCGAGCACGACCGGAGCGCACGCCGCGAGCCGCGTCCAGCGCGTGGCGCGGCGCCTGCGCGCCTCGCTCCAGCCGTACGCGCCGCCGAGCTGCTCGACCCACCAGCGCTCGAAGCGGGCGAGCGCGCCCGCCCCGACCACCAGCGCGGACGGCATGCTGATGACGACGTGCATGAAGTCGATCCGCGGGAAGAGCTGCAGGAAGAGCAGCAGCGCGAACACCGCGTTCACCACGCCGACGGCGAACGCCTGCGGCAGGCGCCCGTCGCGTTCGCGCTCGAGCGTGCGCAGGCGCCAGACGATCGCCAGCACCGCCGCCCACAGGACCAGCGGGATCAGGTGGAAGCTCAGCACCTCGAGCTGCAGCACGATCGACACCAGCAGCCCCTCGGGCGCCAGCCCGAAGAGCGCCAGCGCGACCACGCCGGCGACCGCGGTCACGGCGCCGAGCGCGAGCACGGCACGCATGCCGATCGTGCCGCGCGCCAGCAGCCAGGGCAGCGCCGCCACGACGACGAGGCCGAGCATCACCGCGACGCCCCACGGGCTCGGACGCGGGAAGTACAGGAGGTAGATCCGCTCGACGCCCGCCCCGAGCAGCAGCACCTCGCGCGCGAAGCCCGCGAGCCCGAGCTGCGGCAGGAAGTAGGCGAGCCAAGCGACGTTGACCGCGGCGAACGCGCCGGCGATCGCGCACGCGTCGGCGAGCCCGGCGGCGAACGGCCGCTCGGGACCCGCAGGACGCCGCTTCCAGCGCATCCAGACGCCGGCCGCGAGCAGGGCGAGCAACGGCCCGCCCAGCAGCGCGAACTGCGGCGTGATCACGTCGAAGGTGAGCACCGCGCCGACGGCGACCGCCGCGACGACGAGGATCGCGATCTCGAGCGCGCGTCCCGGCGCCCCGGCGAGCGGCGCGCTGACCAGCATCTGCGCCAGCACGACCGCGCCGAGCGCGAGCACGCCCGTGTTGGGCTTGAACGAGAACGCGAGGCCCGCGAGCGCGCCCGCCGCCGCGAGCCAGCCGCGCCCGCCGCGCTCGACCGCCTTGACGGTCGCGAGCTGCGCGCCGAGCCAGGCGGCGACCGCGTACCAGGCCGGGTACGGGATGTTGAAGGAAGCGAACTGGCCCTGGAAGAAGGGCATGAAGACCGCGTACGTCAGCGCGGCGAGCGCCGACTCGAGCGGCGGCGCGACGCGCAGCGACAGGCGGAACACCAGCATCACCGCCACCGCGTTCACCAGGGCGAGCAGCACGCGGATCGGCAGCACCGAGACGCCGAACAGGTCGAACAGCCAGGCGTTCAGGTAGAAGACCGCGGGCGTGTACCCCGTGTGGAAGTCGAGGTAGGGCCGCTCGCCGCGGAAGGTGCGCAGGATCTGGTAGAGGACCGTGCCCTCGTCCTCGAGGTTGTAGCCGTAGCCGACGAAGAGCAGGAACAGCGCGCCGCTCAGGGTGCCCACCGCGAGGGTCGCGGTCCACGCGCCGGGCCCCGCGTGGACGGCGGCGCGCGCGCGCACCGCGTCGGTCCAGCGCTGCTCGGGCGCGGCCGCGACGGCGCCGCCGCTCATCCGCTCACCACCACGCGGCTCGTCGCCGCACCGGCCGCCTCCTCGGCGCGCTCTCCGGCGGCACGCGCCGCGGCCAGGAAGTCCGGCACCTCGGGCAGCGGCCGCCGTGCGGCCGCCGCGCGCACCACCTCGGCGAACGCGTCGCTCACGCGCTCCCAGGTGAAGCGCTCGGCCCACGCGCGAGCGCCGCGCGCGAGCCTGTCGCGCAGTGCTTCGTCGCCGAGCACGGCGGCGAGGCTCGCGGCGAGCGAGGCCGCGTTCGGCGCCGCGAGCAGCCCGGTCCCTCCGTGCCGCACGGAGTCGCGCAGCCCGGGCACGTCGGTCGCGACGACGGGCGTGCCGCAGGCGTTCGCCTCGAGCACCGTGAGCCCCCACCCTTCCTTGCGCGACGGCTGTACCAGCACCGTCGCGCGCTGCAGCCAGGCGATCTTGTCGCTCTCGGGGAGGAAGCCGGTGAAGGCGACGCTGTCGCGGAACGGCCCGCCGCGCGCACGCTCGCGCATCGCGGCGCCCGCGGTCCCCTCGCCGACGATCACCAGACGGGCGCCGGGACGGGCCGCGAGCACGCGCGGCCATGCGTCGAGCAGCAGGTCGACGCCCTTGTAGTGCTCGAGCCGCCCGACGAAGACCACCAGGTCGCTCTCGGCGGCGCGTGCGCCGGGGCGGTAGCGCACGTGGTCGAGGCCGTTCGGAACGACGCGGATGCTGTCCCGTGGAATTCCGCGCTTGACGAGGTCGTCACGCGTGCTCGGCGACACGACGACGAACGGCCAGCCGCGGTACGCGACCGGCAGCAGCGCCTCGGTCGCGACGACGTAGCTCGCGATCGGCGCCGACACCTGGCGGAACGCGCTCAACCCGAACAGGTGATGCACCAGGGCGAGCTTCGGGACGCCGCGCAGATACGCGCTCGAGAAGAACAGCAGCTTGCACAGGTTCTCGACCACCAGGTCGTAGCCGCCCGCGGCGAGCTCGGCGCGCGCGCGGCGCGGCATCGTGGCATAGTAGCTGAAGCCGCGGTCGCCGAAGCGGACGTAGCGCACGCCGTTGCGGACCTCTTCGGGGATCGCGCCTGGGAACGCCGCGCACAGCACCGTCGTCTCGATCCCGTGGCGCGACGCGAGCCGGCTCGCGATCTCCTCGAGGTGGACCTCGACGCCGCCCGCCAGCGGGTGGCTCAGGTCCCGTTCGTTGAGCATCAGCAGACGCACGCGAGAAGACCCGGCGGCGAACGACGCCTCAGAGGCGCCCGAGCGCGCGCCTGAGCTTGAGCTCCCAGACGATCCACAGCGCCTCGAGCCCGATCTTCTTCGACATCTTCGAGGTCCCCACCTCGCGGTCCATGAAGATGATCGGCACCTCGAGGATGCGCATGCCCTTGCACCACGCGCGGTAGGTCATCTCGATCTGGAACGAGTAGCCGTTCGAGCGCACCTGATCGAGGTCGATCGCCGCGAGTGCCGCGCGTCGCCAGCACTTGAAGCCGCCGGTCGTGTCGCGCACCGGCAGACCCGTCAGCTTGCGCACGTAGTAGTTGCCGAAGTAGCTGATCAGCAGACGCTCGATCGGCCATCGCACCACCGTGATGCCGTCCATGTAGCGCGAGCCGAGGACGACGTCGTACTCCCGCCGAGCGTTCTCGAACAGGTCGGGGAGCGAGGCAATGGGGTGCGAGAAGTCGGCGTCCATCTGCACGATGAACTCGGCGCCGAGCTCGAGGGCGCGCTTGAAGCCCGCCCGGTAGGCGGGACCGATGCCCTGCTTCGGCCCACGGCGCACGACGTGCACGCGGCCACGCTGCCGGCCGATCTCCTCGGCGGCGCCCGCCGTGTCGTCCGGCGACTGGTCGTCGACCACCACCACCTCGAGGGACGGATCGAAGTCGAGGAGCTGCGGCAGCAGGCGCTCGATGTTGCCGCGCTCGTTGTAGGTCGGGATGACGACGATCTTCTCGGGCACGGGGATCTGCTGACCTCGGAGAGTCGCTGGGGGCTTCGCGCGTCGCGCGGGTGCGCCGCAGGCGCACGGACGATCGGGCTTTGTCCCTATCAGAGGACGCGCATGCAACCCAAGCGGGTAGGCTCGCCTTCAGGGCTGCAGGGCGGCCGCGGGCGGCGCGGCGGCGCGGTCGTCGCCGTGCGCCCGCAGCAGCACGCGGAGCTCGCGGACGTCGC
>JBFMAS010000370.1:0-9825 GCA_040755575.1 Thermodesulfobacteriota bacterium | reverse complement strand
TGCCCGCGGGCGCGCGGATCCTGACCGCTCCTTACGGCGCCGGCTCGAGCGTCGCGTAGAGCGAGAGGAAGAGCCCGGTGCGCGACACCTCGACGCCGTCGAGCTCGAGGCCGAAGAAGGTCGGCAGCGGGAAGCTCGACAGCGACGAGGCGAGGTCGGGGATCAGCGTCTCGACCAGCGGCGGCAGCACGTCGTTCTCGAGCGTGCTCTCGTTCACGCCGAGCGGGTTCTCGATGATCGCGATCGTGAGGTCCTCCGAGGCCGGCGGCGACAGCACGACGCCGAGCGCGCCCGGCGCGAACTGCAGGCTCATGCCGAGCTTCGCGTCGAACGCCGCCGTGAGGGCGACCTGCTCCGTGCCGTCGTCGCGCACGAGGTGGGCGAGCACGTTCGCGACGCGCAGCTCCGTGAGCTCGCCGCCCGGACCGGCTGCGCCCGTCACGATGGGCGCGAGCGTCGGCCGGATGTCGAGGCGGAACGGCGTCGTCGGCGGGAAGACCGCGAACTGCGGCATCAGGAAGGTCAGCAGGCCGGCGGTGAGCGGCAGCGGACCGCTGCCGAGGTCGAGCTGGTTGATGCTCGTCACCAGCAGGCCGCACTCGGTCTGCGCCTTCAGCAGCTGGTTGAAGCCCTCGGCCGAGATGGCGATCGAGACGTCGTACGGCTGGCCGCTGACCGGCGCGTTCTGGCCGAACGAGGGGAACACCTCGTTGAAGGCCAGCGACGCGGTCAGGTTCGGCGCGCCCGCGGGCGGGATGCACTGCCCGGGACCGCCGCCGATCTGCGACGTCGTGCGCGAGTTCGAGCCGAGCGTGATCCCGACGTTGTCCTCGTTCACCGCGAACAGCGGCGTCTCGAGCATCACGCCGAGGCCCTCGCCGATCGGGCCGGCGATCGAGATGCCCGCGAGCGCGGTCTCGATCGCGTCGGCGATCGGACCGTCCTGCGGGCCGCCGCCGTCGGGGTCGGTGAGGAAGTCCCGAATGGCGTTGATCGTCAGCTCTTCGACGTCGGGCAGCAGCGCCTGGATGATGTCACCGATGACGGGTAGGTCGCAGGCGCCGCCGAATTCTTCGTTGAACCCGGCGAACGAAACCTGCAGCGCTCCGACCTGGTTCACGTCGATGTTGGCCGCTTCGACCCCGTCTGGGCTCAGGTTGTAGTCGCCGAAGAAGAACGCCTGGTCCGCGGTGAGCGAGAGGTCGCAGTTCACCGTCGAATCCAGGAAGACGTTCACCTCGAGGTCGTTCACGGTGATGTCGCCAGCGACGAAGTTCGTCATCGAGTCCGCCTCGAGGGCGAAGCTGCCGAACGACGGCGCCGGCTCGGCGACGGTAACCGTGGCGCTTATGATGCAGCCGAGGAACGAGTCGAGGAAGCACTGGTTGCTGATCAGCACCGTGCCGACCGGCACCAGCTCCGCCAAGTCGAGGCCGTCGCCGGCGAGGTCGGCGACCAGCGGCTCGACCTCGTCGAGGCCGGTATCGTTCAGGCGCAGCGCCACGCTCTGCGGCGAGAGCGCGCCGTCCGCGACCGACAGGCCGCGGTGGATCACGACGCGGTCGTGCGCGATGCCGCCGTGCACGACGTCCGTCACGCTCGCGCGGATCGGGTTGAAGATGTCCGCGGCGCTGAGCGGCACCGAGGTCGAGAAGGTGCCGTCGCCGTTCACCGAAACGGGGTTGCCGTTGATCGTCAGCGAAGCGAGGGCCGGCGCCAGCTCGTCGACGAAGCCCGTCACGGTGACCGAGCTCGCCGTGGTGAACGCGCCGTGTACCGGCGAGGTGATCACGACGTCGAACGGCTCGCACATGCTCGGCACGCCGTCGCAGGCGTAGCCGGGCTCGATGCTGCACTGGCTGCTGCAGCCGTCGCTCGAGGTCACGTTGTCGTCGTCGCACTGCTCCGCGCCGACGATCAGGCCGTCGCCGCAGATCTCGTTGCACGCGCTCGGCGAGCCCGTGCACGCATACCCGGTCTCGACGACGCACGACGCGTCGCAGCCGTCGCCCGGCGTGTTGTTGTCGTCGTCGCACGCCTCGTCGCCGACGACGAGCCCGTCGCCGCAGATCTCGGTGCAGACGCTCGGATCGCCCGCGCAGCTCCAGCCGCTCTCGACCTGACAGGCCGAGCTGCAGCCGTCGCCGCCGTCGGCGTTGCCGTCCTCGCAGCTCTCCTGGCCGTCGACCAGGCCGTCGCCGCAGGTGGTCGGCTCGTCGCAGCTCTGGTTGCCGTCGTCGCCGTCGTCGAAGACGTCGCAGTCCTTGGTGATGCCGTCGACGGCGTTCAGCAGGTCGCACGCGCGGCAGCGCATGCGCTCCTGCAAGCAGCCCGCGAGGCCCGCGGTCGACGGCTCGCTGCATGCGGGGAACGCCGTCGCAAGCAGGACGCCGTCGCCGACGCACTTGTCGAGCTGCTTGACGATGGCCGCGTCACACGAGCGCGCGATCCGCGCCTTCGGATCGGGCTGCTCGCCCGAGGTGCCGAGGCAGACGTCGCGCAGGGTGTCCTCGTCGACCACCGTGCCGCTCTTCATCGCCGCCTTCTTGCAGCGCAGGAACTCCTTGAGGCGCGTGTCCTCGCAGCGGTGCACCGCCTTCAGCACGTTCTCCTGGCAGCGCTTGACCGGCGTGTCCTGGGACAGCGCGCCCTCGACGTTCGAGCCGAAGAGGTCGTTCAGCAGGTCCTCGCCCGTCTGCACGGCGAGGATCGGCGGCTGGGTCAGGCTCGGCGGCCCGAACGACGGCGGGCCGCTCGGACAGCGCTTGTTCGAGTCCGCGACCGCCTTGCTCATCGTCTTGACGATGCGCGAGTCGAACGACGCGCAGTCGGTGATCGGGATCGCGAGGCTTCCCTTCACCTCGGCGCGGACGCACTTGAGTAGCGCCTGGTTCTCCACGAGCAGGACCTTGCGCGAGCTGTTGTTGATCTCCTCGATGCAGCGGCGGTCTTCGAGCGACGGCTGCGCCGAGGCGACGCTCGCGGCGAGCAGCGCGGCCGTCAGCGCGGCCACGAACGAGAGCAGGCGTGTTCTCAAGTGGTTCATTCTCTTCCCCTCCAGCGGACGTGGGGTCGTCAAGCAAAAGCTCGCTTCTTGCAGGTCGTGGATGAGCGCGCGCGAGCGCGCACGCGTGGCCGGGAACGAAGTCGCTCTCGCCATGCCGGGCCGGGGACGGACGCACGCGGGTCGCGGGGTCGTGCGAATGTCTGTGGTGCAGGGTCCGGTAGTCACGGAGCGGTCGCCTCCTGGAAGTTCGTGTGTGCGGGCCGGGGTTCGGTTGCTTGCTGCAGCGCTCCTCGCGAGGCCAGGAGTATGCACGCGCAGCAGGCGGAAAGCTTGAACGAAACCACTATCCGTCTCGAAAACTGGGACGCTCGGCCGGACCGCACGACGCGGTGCGGCGAAGCGCATGACCCGGAGCGTCATTTTGGTTTGCGCACGCCGGGCGGTGCGCGTAGGAGCGGACCTCGTGGAGCCGGCCGAGCGGGTCACTTGCAGGCGGCGCCCCCGCCCCGAAGCGCTCGCGAGCGGGACGTTCCATCTCTGGAACGACGGCGCGGCCTTCGTCGGCGGCGGCTATCATGCGGGGCCGCACGAGCGCTTCCCGGCGTCGCTGTGCCTCGCCATAGGGCGTGCGTTCCGCGCGCGCTTCGGCCGCGACGCGGAGTGGGACGACTGGCGCGGTGCTCTGATCGCGCCCAACGCCCCCCAGGAAGCGGACATGCGCGGCACCCGGGTGGTGATCCTGATCATCGACCCCGAGAGCGAGGCCTACGCACGCATCTCGCACCTGGTGGGGCCGCGGCGCCCCGTGCATCGGATCCCCGACGCGGTCGCCGAGCGCCTCGCGACCGTGGCCGCGGACATGCTCGCGCGGGGGCGCTTCGACGTCGTGCGGCTCTGGGAGAAGTGCCTCGCCGCCGTCGGCGGCACCGCGTGCGCGCCGCGGACCATCGACCCGCGCGTGCAGCGCACGCTCGCGATCCTCAAGAGCTCGGTCCCCGACGTGCCGCTGCTGTCCGACATCGCGAGCACGGTCGGGCTGTCGGAGAGCCGGCTGACGTCGCTGTTCAACGCCACCATGGGCCTGTCGCTGCGCCGCTACGTCCAGTGGCTGCGCCTGCGCCACGCGGTCTTCCACATGGCGGTCGGCAACAGCATCACCGAGGCCGCGTACGAGGCCGGCTTCGCCGACCTCGCGCACCTGAGCCGCACCTTCCGCAGCATGTTCGGCGTGCCGATCTCGAGCTTCTTCGGGCGCACGACGCGCGTCAGCTGGATGATCGAGCTCTCCGCCGAGCCGCCGCTCGGGCCGCACGCGGTACAGGACCGCGAGCGCTGGGAGCTGGTCGCGCGCGCGCTCGCCCCGGACGTCCCGGCGGCGGCGCGCGTCGAGCCGAAGCGAGCGCGGCGCGGCGGGCGGCGCGGCGGCTTCGCGCGGCTGTGAGCCGGCGGCCGTTGCGCCGCGTCGTCAGGGCCGGACGACGATGTGCGTGACGACGTCCTCGACGCCGGGCGTGCCGAGCGCGGTCTTGCGTGCGGTCTCGACCTGCTCCTCGAGGCGCGCCTCGCCCAGGATGTACGCGGTCCCGTTGACGACGCGGTGCTGGAAGCTCTGCGACCCGAGCCCTTCGGCCTTCAGCAGGCGTGCGCCGAGCTCCTCGTTCGCGACGAAGCCGCCGCCTTCCGACGAGCCGCCGGGCACGACCTGGATGTCGTCGTAGACCGTCGCCCCGCCGACCTCGTCGCGCACCAGCTCGACGGCGGTCCGCCGGCTCGCCTCGTCCGGGACGACGCCGGTCAGCATGACGCGGCCGAGGTACACGTCGACGTCGACCTTGGCGGCGAGCGACGCGTCGTTGACCAGGAGCTGCTTCTCGATCTCCGCCTTGCGCTCGGTGTCCGCGAGCTGCTGCTCGTAGGAGCGGTCGTCGGCGGTCGCGCTCGCGGCCTTGATCGACGCGGTGGTGATCGCCATCGCCGGACAGCCCGCGCACGCGGCCGCGAGCAGCAGCCCCGGCAGCCACCTCCACCCCGATCGGCTCGACATCCGCATCTCCTCCCCGCCCGGGCGCTGCCCCGGGCGGCGAGTCGCTACCACGAACGGGCCCGGCCGGCCATGGGGACGGCACCGACCGCACGGTCGGCTGCTCGGCGGGGCGTCTTCTTGGCGGGCCCGGGCCCCGATAGGATCGTGCCATGAAGAAAGAGCACCTCGTTCCCCTGTTCCTCGTCGCCGCGGTGGCGGCGCTCGCGACGTCGTGCGGTGGGACGCGCGAGACCGAGGTCGTTCGGACGCAGCGGACGGTCGTCCAGCAGCCGATCCCCGAGCCGCGCATGACGGACATCTCGATCTACGGCCTGCACGAGCAGCCGGCGTCGGCGGGCTCGGTGAACGTGGTCGGGACGATCGTCAACCACGGCGACCGGCCGGTGAGCCAGCTCCGCATCCGCGTCGACTCGCTCGACCAGACCGGACGCCTCGTCCGCAGCATCGACACCCCGCCGCTGGCGCAGACCATCGACCCGAACGGCGGCACCGCGACGTTCCAGGCGACGGTGCCCGACGACCCGTCGGTGACGACGTACCACGCGGTGGCGATCGCGCGCTGAGCAGCCTGCGGCGGCGCACGCGCGCCGTCGGGCGAGGGCACGGGCCGTCACGCCGCAGCGCGGCGAAAGCTCCTTGCCGCGCAGCACCCGCGCGCCCTATGGTCGCGCGATGAAGCACCGTCACGCGACCGTCACCGTACTCGCCGCGCTCGCGACCGCGCTCGCCGCCGGACCGGCGGCAGCGATCGCGATCCGGCAGCCCGACGTCCCCGAGCCGTATCCGGGCTACGTCAGCGAGATCTACGCGGACGGGGACAGCTGGCTCTGCCGTCCCGACAAGGACGACGTCTGCGACCACGAGCTCGATGCGACCGTGCTGCGCGCCAGCGGCGCGACGCGGCTCGAGCGCTGGCGGCCGGCGAGCAACCCGAAAATCGACTGCTTCTACGTCTACCCGACGATCTCGACCGACGAGGGCGGCAACAGCGACCTCGTGCCCGGCGACGACCAGGAGCTGTTCGTCGTACGCCAGCAGGCGGCCCGCCTCGGCTCCGTCTGTCGCGTGTTCGCGCCGGTGTACCGCCAGGTGACGCTCACCGCGCTCATCGCGCGCCTCGCCGGGCAGGACGTCGAGACCGACGGCGCGCTCGCCTACGGCGACGTCGCCGACGCGTTCAAGCACTACGTCGCGAACGACAACCACGGACGGGGCTTCATCCTGATCGGGCACTCGCAGGGCGCGAGCCACCTGACGGCGCTGGTGCGCAACGAGATCGACCCGAACCCGCTGCTGCGCGACCGCCTGGTCTCGGCGATGCTGCTCGGCACGAGCCTGCAGGTGCCGGTGGGACGCGACGTCGGCGGCGACTTCGCCCACGTCCCGCTGTGCCGGCGCGCGACCCAGACGGGCTGCGCGATCAGCTACGCCTCGTTCCGCTCGACCGCGCCGCCGCCCGAGAACAGCCTGTTCGGCGGCTCGCGCCAGCCGGGCTGGGAGGCCGCCTGCACCAACCCGGCCTCGCTCGCCGGCGGGCGCGGCTTCCTGACGGCGTACCTGCCGGTCGACGCGCGCTCGCTGCCGATCACGCCGGTGCCGCCGCGCGTCGACTGGGTCGACCCCGCGCTCGGCGTCGAGATCACGACGCCGTTCGTCACCACGCCGGGGCTGTTCGAGGCCGAGTGCGGCGAGAGCAACGGCTTCAACTACCTCGGCATCATCATCAACGGCGACCCGAGCGATCCGCGCATCGACGACATCACGGCCGCCGACCTGACGCCCGAGTGGGGGCTGCACCTGGTCGACGCCAACATCGCGATGGGCAACCTGGTCGAGATCGCCGAGCGGCAGGCGCGCTCGTGGTGCTCGCGCCAGCGCCGCTGCTTCGCCCCGCCGCTGTCGCGTCGCTGAGCCGTCGCCGACGATGCAGGAGCACTCCTTCAGCTTCGAGGTCGACGGCACGCCGCAGGAGGTGTGGGCGCTCGTCTGGGGGCGCCGCCAGCGCGTCATCGAGCACGGCGACGTGCGCATCGAGTACCTGCACTGGGGCGACGAGAACGGCGAGGGCCGCATCCGGCACTGCGAGTTCCGCGTGCCGCGCTACCTGCTGTCGCGCGGCGTCGGCCGCTCGTGGGAGTGGCTCACCGAGGTGAAGCCCTACGAGTCGTGGCGCTACGACGCCATCGGCAAGCCGCTCTGGTCGCACGCCACCGGCCACACCCGGCTCGAGGACCTCGGTGACGGGCGCACGCGGATCCACTTCCGCGAGACGTACGAGGCGTTCAACCCGCTGCTCGGCGCGCTGCTCGAGCGCCGCGTGCACCGCTTCATCTCGCGCGACAACGACCGCGTGATGAAGGAGGCGATCAACGGTGGGCTGAAGCGGCTGCGGGCGCTGCGCTCCGTCGAGCGCTGAAGCGAAGGGGCCGAGCATCGAGCGCGCGAACGGCGCCGAGCCGCACATGCCCGATCGGGTCGTCTACGCCGGATACCTCGTACGCTGCCCCCTCGGCGGCTACGCGTGGCAGGTGCTGCACTATCTTCTCGGCCTGCGCGCGCTCGGCTTCGACGCCTACTTCTGGGAGGACACGCGCCACGTCGAGGAGGCCTTCGATCCCGAGCGCGGCGTGATGGACCTCGACTATGGATACGGCTGCCGCTTCGCCGCCCGCCTCTTCGAGCGCTTCGGGCTCGGCGACCGCTGGGTGTTCCACGACGTGCGCCGCGATCGCTTCGCGGGCCAGGGCCGCGAGGCGGCGAGGTCGCTGCTTGACGAGGCGACCGTGCTGATCAACGCCGGGGGCGTGCACCGCTTCGACCCCGAGGCGCGCCGCGGCAAGCGCACGATCTATCTCGACATGGATCCCGCCTTCACCCAGCTCCGCCTCGCGGCCGGGGACGCGAGGCTCGCGGAGCTCATCGGCGAGCACGAGCTGCACTTCACGTACGGCGAGAACATCGGGCGGCCGGACTGCCCGATCCCGAGCCGGCCCTTCGACTGGCGCCCGACGCGGCCGCCCGTCATCCTGCAGGAGTGGCCGGCGGCGCCTCCTCCGTCCGACGCGCCGTTCACCACCATCGGCCGCTGGGACTCGGGCGGTCGCGACACCTCGCTCGACGGCGAGCTGTACACCTGGCGCAAGCGGACCGAGTGGCAGAAGGTCATGGCGCTGCCGGGCGAGACCGGTGCACGCTTCCTGCTCGCGATGGACGTGCACGACCGCGGGGACCGCGACGCGCTCGGCGCGGCGGGCTGGGACCTCGTCGACCCGATCCCGCTGTCGCGCGACGTCGACGCCTACCGCGAGTTCATCCGCCGCTCGGCAGGCGAGTTCACCACGGCGAAGGACGTCAACGTGCGCCTACGGAGCGGATGGTTCAGCGACCGCAGCGCCTGCTACCTCGCGTCCGGGCGTCCGGTCGTGACCCAGGACACGGGCTTCGACCGGTGCCTTCCGACCGGCGAGGGGCTGCTCGCCTTTCGCGGCCTGGCCGATGCCGCCGCCGCCGTCCGGGCGGTGCTGGCCGAGCCCGCCCGTCACACGGCTGCGGCGCGGCGCATCGCCGAGGAGCACTTCGCCGCCCCCCGCGTGCTGCACGACATGCTGCGCGCGCTGTGAGGCCGCGGCCGCCGCGACGTCCACCCTCGTCAAGTACACAAACGGCTCGGTGCGTCGGACGAAGGCGTCGAGGTACACCGGCATCACGTGCCGCTGCGTCTCGTGGCGCGCGACGGCGTCCCGCTTGCGTGCCACCTCGCGCTCATCGAGCTCGAGCGTCCGCGTGGCGCAGCCGTCGCCCGGCGTCGCGAACGTTGCCGGCAGCGGCAGCGGCTCGCGCCGCCAGGCCGGCGCCGCCTGCGCGGCGTCCCAGCCCGGAGGCCAGTCGGGCCAGTGCACGAGGTAGCCGAGCAGCCGTGGCCCCGGGCTCGTCGGACGGCTCGCGCGACCCCAGACCGCGTCGATCGCGAGCAGCGAGAAGACCCCGGTCGAGCGGTGGTCCGGATGGACGTCCCGCGGGTGCGGCAGCGCGATGGTCGTCGGCTGCTCGCGGCGCAGCAGCTCGGCGAGCTGCCGCCGCAGCTCGGCCCCCTCGTAGCGCGCGTCGGGGTCGACCGCGTCGCGGTCGTAGGGCGGATCCGACGCCAGGGTCGTCGCCGAGCGGCTCGGGGTCCGGCGATCCCAGTGCTCGCCGAGCAGCGGCTGCAGGCCGCCGTCCGGGAAGCCGAGCAGCGCGAGCCGCACCCGCTCAGCGCCGAGAGACCGCAGGGCCGCATGCGACTCGCGCACGCGCCGCTCGCCGTACGCGACGAAGTCCGCCGGGCGCGGCTCCCGGCCGCCGAGCTCGTGGCGGACCGCGGTGGGGTAGCCGTCGCCGGCGGTGACGAGCACCACCAGCGCTGTGCCGCCGCGCGCCACGACGCGCTGGATCAGACCGGCGGCCGCGATCACCTCGTCGTCGGGATGCGGCGCGATCACGACCAGACGCTCGCCGGCCCCGACTCGAACGGGCGCCGAGCACGACCGCTGCGCATGGTCTTTGCCGGCGGCGGGCGCGGCCGGACGCGCGGCGACGAGCACGACGAGCAGCCAGCCGACGAAGGCGAGGACCCGAAGACGCAGCACGTGAGCCGTCCCGTTCGTGGTGGATCGCGGTCGCGCTAGCAGGCGGCCGCCGCAGCGCCGCGCGCGCGTGGCATCGCGCAACAGGGTCGTCGCCTGAGGCTCGTTCACGAGGTCGTTCGCCGGCCGCGGCGGTCGTGGGGACCGGCCGC
>JBFMAS010000369.1:3213-14061 GCA_040755575.1 Thermodesulfobacteriota bacterium | reverse complement strand
GCGACCCGCAGCGCGCGCGGGTCGCGCGGCAGCGGCAGGAACGGGGCGCTCGCCGTGGCGCCGGCGAGCGGCCTGAGCTCGTCGAGCAGCACCCGCAGGAGGTTCTCGTCGGCGCGCGAGCCGCGCCGGAGCCCGCCGCGCGCGACCGCGACCAGCACGATCTCGCGCAGCAGCGGCGACACCTCGAGCACCGTACAGCGCGCGGGCATGCGGCCCGGCAGCATCTCGGGCGGCAGGTAGAGCGTGCGCATCGCCACGGCCCCGAACATCCGGATCGAGTGCCGGACGCGCCTCGGCACCCAGACGGCGCGGTTCGGCGGCACGGTCCACGCGCCGTCCGGGGTCTGGACGGTCATCACGCCGGCTGCGGCGAAGACGAGCTGCGCCGTCGTGTGCGCGTGGGCGGGCAGGTGGTGCCCGCTCGGGTAATCGTGCGCCAAGGCGCGCACGCGCGCTTGTCGCGCCTGCGACATCGTTCGCCGTTCTAGCGCAAGCGCGTCAGCGCGGGAACGTGCCATCTCCCGCCCCGGGAGGCAGCAGCCATGCTCGATCGCTCGACGCCGATCGCCTTCGTCGCCACCGCGGACGCCGCGGCCGCGCAGCGCTTCTACGGCGGCGTCCTCGGCCTGGAGCTCGTTGGCGACGACCCCTTCGCGCTGGTCTTCCGGCTCGCGGGCACGGTGCTGCGCGTGCAGAAGGTCGAGCGGGTCGCGCCGCAGCCGTTCACGGTGCTCGGCTGGCGGGTCGACGACCTCGACGCGCTGCTCGACGAGCTCGCGCGGCGCGGCGTCCGCTGCGAGCGCTGGCCGGGCCTCGAGCAGGACGCGCGCGGCGCGTGGACGGCGCCCTCGGGCGCCCGCGTCGCCTGGTTCAAGGACCCGGACGGCAACGTGCTGTCGCTGACGCGCTTCGCCTGACGCCGGAGCCGGCGCCGCTCAGCTCGCGAGCCAGACGTCGGCGCGTACGAGGCCGATCGCCTCGCGGCCGCGCAGCCAGTGCGCGCGGCTGCGCGCGTTGAAGTAGAGCCACGGCCGTCCCGCGACGAGGCGGACGTCGAGCGCGTATACGTGGCTGCCCTTCCAGCCGGGCGACGGCGCGAGGAGCGGCTCGCGACGCGGCGCGCGCCACGCGAGCCCGTCCTCCGACTCGAGCAAGCGGATCGCAGAGCTCGAGCGGCGGCGCGCCGCGTCCCAGGCGATCCCGTTCTGGAAGCCGACGAAGCCGTCGGCGACGCGCAGGACCTTGATCGCGCCCGCGCCGGCGTTGGCGAGCGGATCGTCCGCGCTCGGGCGGAGGAGCGGCTGCGGGGCCGGACGGAAGGGTCCCGTCGCGCGCTCGGCCTCCGCGTGGCCGATGGAGCGCGGCTCGCAGAAGCCGCAGTCCGGGAGGAAGACGAGGCCCGCGCTGTAGTAGAGGCGGAAGCCGTCGGTGAGCGGCACGACGCACGGGTTGCCGACCGCGCGCCCGCGGCCGGGCTCCTCGTGCCAGGAGAGGCCGGGTTCCAGGACGGTCGCCGGCTCGCTCCAGCGGCGCAGGTCCGTGGAGCGCCGCACCTCGATCCGCGACGACCACGCGACGCCGGGCAGGATCGGCAGCATCAGGCGGCACCTCTCGTGAAACAGCAGGTACTCGCCCGCGCCGCTGCGCAGCACGAAGGCGCGCAGGGCGTTGCGCCACAGCAGCTCGCGCCGTCGCCAGGAGATGCCGTCGTCCGAGGTGAAATGGTGGATGCCGAAGAGCGAGTGCGCGAACAGGTGCCAGCGTCCGTCGGGACCCTCGTCGGGCGGCAGGAAGGTCGGGTCGGCGATGATCGGTGAGGGAAACGGCGCGCGGATGATCGGGTTCGCCGGGTGCTCGGCGAAGGGCAGCATGGCGAAGTCGGTGCGGCGCATGCGGATCGATCTGCGAGCATCGGCCTACCACGTACGCGCCCGCGTCGCCGAGCACCGCCGTTGTCTTGGCGTCCTCGAGCCAGCAGCATGGCGACGTCCCCCTTTTTTCGGCGCGCGGGCTGATCGGACCTCGTGCGCCGGGAGGTGTCGCGGCATGGCAGCAATCGATTCCTCCTCGCGGGCCTCGTCGTGGACCAGGAGAGGCGTCCTGGCGTGCGGCGCGGCGAGCGCGCTCGGCCTCGCCGCGCCGGGTGCGAGGGCGGCGGAGGGCGAGCCGACGACCGCCGGCGAGGACGAGGACTGGGTCTCTCCGCCGGAGGACCTGATGCGCGAGCACGGCGTCCTCGACCGCCTGCTGCTGATCTACGAGGCGTGCGCGGCGCGGCAGCCGGCAGGCGAGTCGTCCGGCGACGTCCTCGCCGGAGCCGCCGGTCTCGTCCGTCGCTTCATCGAGGACTACCACGAGAAGCTCGAGGAGGAGCACGTCTTCCCGCGCTTCGAGAAGGCCGGCAAGCTGGTCGACCTGGTCGTCGTCCTGCGCGAGCAGCACCGGCAGGGCCGGCGGCTCACCGGCGACGTGACGCGTCTCGCGCACGCGCGCTCGGACGCGGACCGTCAGGGCCTGACGGGCGCGATCGCGGCGTTCGTCCGCATGTACCGGCCGCACGCCGCGCGGGAGGACACGGTGCTCTTTCCGGCGTTCCGCGACGTTGTCGGCGCGAACGAGTTCCACGAGCTCGGCGAGCGCTTCGAGGACGAGGAGCACCATCTCTTCGGCCGTGCCGGGTTCACGGGGGTGGTCGAGGAGGTCGCGGCCCTCGAGCGCAAGCTCGGCATCGAGGACCTGAAGCAGTTCACGCCGTCAGGTCAGAGGTAGCCCAGCGCCTTCAGCCGCTCGACCTGCGCCGGGTCGAGGTTCCCTTGCTTCAGCGCCTCGATGTCCTTGACGAAGACCTCGTGCTCCTGGGGGAAGCGCTTGTCGCCGGCGGCGAGCACGTCGATCGCGCCGGTCGTGTCGCCGGCGGTCTTCAGGCGGTCGGCGACCGATCGGTAGAGCGCCGGCGTGACCTGCGCCGGGTACTCGGTCGCCAGCCGCTCGAGCGAGCGGACGACCTCGGCGCCCTGCTTCTGGTGCGCGAGCGCGTCGAGGCGGATCTGCTCGAGCCGCCAGGCGACGGCCGCGTCCTCGCCGGATGCGGCGTCGACCAGCGCCGCCTCGGAGACGTTCTGCGCGGTGGCGAAGTCCCGCGCGTCGAGCGCGGCGCGTGCCTCCTTCTCGCGGTCGGCGAGCGAGGACTCGCAGGCGACCAGCAGCAGCAACGGCAGGACCAGCAACGATCTCGGCATCAGCGTCTCCAGGGGGGCACCCGACGGCGGGCGGGGCGAGGACGGCGCCGAACGGGTCTTGCCCGCGCCGGCGTCGGACGCGTACCATGTGGTCTTCGCCAGCCGCAACCGCCGTGCAGCAGCATCCGCCAGGCCATCGGTCGGCCGCCCCGCCGTCCATCGCCCATCCGTCGTCGCGCCGCAGCCGTGGGGAGGCCGTCGTGCCTGAGCGGCCGGCGCGCGCTACGTACAGCAGGCCCATGAGGGAAACCGACGAGATGACGCGAGCCGCCATGCGCCGCCTCGCGATCGCCCTCGCGTGCCTGCCGCTCGTCTCCGCTCCGTCGGTCGCCGACGCCTACATCGGCCCGGGCGCCGGCTTCGCCTTCGCGGGCTCGCTGTTCCTGGTGCTGGCGGCGCTCGGCCTCGCGCTGCTCACCATCCTGCTCTGGCCGCTGACGACGCTGTGGCGCCTGGTGCGCGTCGGCAACCCGTTCAAGAACGCGAGCGCGAAGCGCGTGGTGATCCTCGGTCTCGACGGCATGGACCCCGGCCTCGCGACCCGCTTCATGCAGGAGGGACGGCTGCCCAACTTCCAGCGCCTCGCGGAGCAGGGCGTCTTTCGCCCGCTCGACACCTCGAACCCGTCGATGTCGCCCGTCGCGTGGTCGACGTTCTCGACCGGCGTCGACCCGTCGCGGCACGGGATCTACGACTTCATCACGCGCGACCCGTGCACCTGCGCGCCGATGCTGTCGAGCACCGACATCAAGGACGCGAAGCGCGTGCTGAACATCGGGCGCTACATGGTCCCGCTCGAGAAGCCGCGCATCAAGCTCCTGCGCAAGGGCACGCCGTTCTGGAAGCTCCTCGGCGACAAGCACATCCACTCGATCATCCAGCGCGTGCCGATCACGTTTCCGCCCGAGAAGTTCCGCGGGCTCCTGCTGTCCGGCATGTGCGTGCCGGACCTGCGCGGCAGCCAGGGCACGTTCAGCTTCTTCTCGACCGCGACGCGCGACGGCATCGGCTCCGCCTACACCGGCGGCGAGCAGACGGTGCTCAGGCGCAACAAGCAGGGCGTCATCCGCTCGCGCATCGTCGGACCGGACAACTCGATGGAGAAGGGCCACCCGCGCATGACGCTGCCCTTCTCGCTGATCTGCGCTCCGGACCGGCGCTCGGCGCGGCTCGAGATCGAGGGCTGCGAGCCCGTCACGCTCGAGCTCGAGCGCTACTCGGAGTGGGTGACGCTGACCTTCAAGGCCGGGCTCGGCGTCAAGGTGCGCGGCATCGCGCGCTTCTACCTGGTGTCGCTCGAGCCCGAGGTCTCGCTCTACATGACGCCGATCCACATCGACCCGGAAAACCCGGCGATGCCGATCAGCCACCCGACGATCTACAGCGTCTACCTGGCGAAGAAGCAGGGGCCGTTCGCGACGCTCGGCCTCGCCGAGGACACCTGGGCGCTCAACGAGCGCGTGATCGACGAGAAGGCGTTCTTCGAGCAAGCGATGCTGATCTGCGACGAGCGCGAGGAGATGCTGTTCGACGCGCTCCGCCACCGCAGGCGCGGCCTCGTCACGACCGTCTTCGACACCACCGACCGCATCCAGCACATGTTCTATCGCTACCTCGACCCGACCCACCCGGCGAACCGCGACAAGGAGAGCACCGCGTACTCCGACGCGATCGCGCGCACGTACGAGCGCATGGACGGCATCCTCGGCCGGCTGCTGGCCGAGGTCGGAGACGACCCGGACACGGTGCTGATGGTGATGAGCGACCACGGCTTCACCAACTTCCGCCGCGGCGTCAATCTCAACGCCTGGCTCCGCGACCAGGGCTACCTGGTGCTGAAGGACGGCGCGCGCACGAGCGGCGACTGGTTCGAGCGCGTCGACTGGTCGCGGACGCGCGCCTTCAGCCTCGGGCTGACCGGCCTCTTCGTCAATCGCAAAGGACGCGAGCGGTCGGGCATCGTCGCCGAGGGCGACGAGTACGTGACGCTGATCGCGGAGATCATGCGCAAGCTCGAGGCGCTGGTCGACCCGGCGACGGGGCAGCGCTGCATCCGCAAGGTGCGCTCGGCGATCGCGTCGGCTGAAGGCCCGTATCGCTACGACGCGCCGGACCTGCTGGTCGGCTACCAGGGCGGCTACCGCAACTCGTGGGAGTGCGCGACCGGCGCCGTCACCGAAGAGGTGTTCTCCGACAACACCAAGAGCTGGTCCGGCGACCACTGCGTCGACCCGGACATCGTGCCGGGCGTGTTCTTCTGCAACCGTGCGATCGCCGTCGAGCGCCCGCACATCGCCGACATCTCGACGTCCGTGCTGCGCCTGTTCGGCCAGAGCCCGGGCCGGCACATGCAGGGGCGCATGATCTTCGCGGCGAGCGGCACGCAGGCGACGGTCGCGGGGCCGCTCGATCCGTCGTCGCTGTCGCAGTCGGGTGCCGCCCCGGGCGCGCTCGTGCACGGGGGACTGCCCGAGGCCGCGAGTGCGTAGGGCCGGGTCGCTCGCCCTCCTCGTCCTCGCGCTGTCCATTGCCACTCTGTCCGACGCGGCGCGGGACGAGCCGGGGATCTTCGTCCTCGGCGTCGACGGCATGGACCCGGTCGTGCTGCAGCGCCTGATGGAGGAGGGCGAGATGCCGAGCTTCGTGCGGCTCGCGCAGCGCGGCGGCTTCGTCGAGCTCGGCACGGCGAATCCGCCGCAGAGCCCGGTCGCGTGGTCGACCTTCGTCACCGGCATGAACCCCGGCGGGCACGGCGTCTACGACTTCGTCCACCGCGACCCGAAGACCTACCTGCCGATCAGCTCCGCGACGACGCCCGAGGAGCCGGGCAGCGCGGTGTCGCTGTTCGGGTACTACGTCCCGGTCGGCGGCGAGACGCCGCAGAACACGCGCGGCGGCGTGCCGTTCTGGGACCCGCTCGTCGCGGCCGGCGTCGACGTCGAGGTCTATCGCATGCCGGGCAACTACCCGCCGCCGCCGTCCGACGCGAAGGTGCTGTCGGGCATGGGGACGGTCGACATGCGCGGCGGCTACGGCACCTACACCTGGTACACGACCTACCCGGTGCGCGGCCGCGAGGAGCTGAAGGGCGACATCCAGCAGGTGAGCCTGTCGGACGACGACCTCGACGGCGTGCCCGACACGGTGCGCGGCACGCTCAAGGGCCCGCCCGATCTGTTCCGGCTGCCGCCCGGGCACGTGCCGGGCGACGCCGACTACTTGACGGTGCCCGTCACCTTCCGCGTCGACCCCGAGCAGGACGTCGTGCTGGTCGAGGCGGGCGACAGCCGCGCCGTGCTGCGTGCCGGCGAGTGGTCCGACTGGATGACGGTCGACTTCGACCCGCTGCCGGCGGGGCTGATGACCGTGCAGGGCATCGTCCGCTTCTACGTGCGCCAGCTACGTCCGGGGCTCGAGATCTACGCGAGCCCGGTCAACATCTCGCCGGCGAGCCCGGCGCAGGACATCTCGACGCCGTCCTCGTTCGCGAGCGAGCTCTACGCGCTCCTCGGCTTCTACTACACGCAGGGCATGCCCGAGGAGACCAACGCGCTCAAGGACCGAATCTTCGACGACGACGACTACGAGCGTCAGGTCGCCCTCGTGCAGCGCGACGCGGAGGCGATGCTCGATCTCGCTCTGTCGCGCTTCGAGCCGGGCGACATGACGTTCATGTACCTGTCCGACATCGACCTGCAGTGCCACATGCTCTGGCGGCTCGGCGACCCGAAGGATCCGGGCGCGCCGCCGCACCCGGCGTTCGCCGCCGACGCCCGCGCCGCGCACGCGCACGCCGACGACATCGAAGGCTACTACCGGCACGTCGATCAGCTGCTCGGCAAGGTGCTGGACCGCGTGCCCGAGGACACGCTGGTGCTGGTCATGAGCGACCACGGCTTCGAGCCCTTCACCCGCAAGGTGAGCCTGAACGCCTGGCTGCGCGATGCGGGCTACCTCGTGCTGAAGGACGGCAAGCGCACCGGCAGGATCCCGCTCGGCGACGTCGACTGGTCGAAGACGCGGGCGTACGGCCTCGGCTTCAACGCGCTTTATCTCAACCTGCGTGGCCGCGAGGCGCAGGGCATCGTCGATCCGGCGGAGGCCGATGCCTTGATGGACGAGATCGCGCGGAAGCTCGAGGCGTGGCGGGACGGCGGCAAGCGGGTCGTGCGCCGTGCGTTCGTCGGCAGGAAGATCTACTCCGGGGCGCGCGTCGCCGAGGCACCGGACATGGTGGTCGGCTACGACGAGGGATATGGCTGCTCGGACGAGAGCACGCTCGGCGAGGTCGGCGAAGCGGTGGTCGAGGACAACACCTCGCGCTGGTCGGGCAACCACCTGATGGACCCCGAGGTCGTGCCCGGCGTGCTGCTGTCGAGCCGCAGGCTGCCGCGCACCGGCTACGCGCTGCCCGACGTGACGGCGACCCTGCTCGCACACTATGGTGTGCCGAGGCCTGCGGGCATGGAAGGCAAGGACGTGTTCGCCCCCTGATGGGGCGCTCCGGGGAGAAGCCGATGTTCGGATTCGCCAAGACCCAGTCGATCAAGCTCGAGCGTGACCTGTACGACCGCGTGAAGAAGATCGCGGACGTCGCGGGCTACGCGACCGTCGAGGAGTTCGTCGCGCACGTCCTCGAGAAGGAGATGATCCACTTCGAGGACGCGAAGAGCGACGACGACATCCGCAACAAGCTGCGCGGCCTCGGCTACATCTCCTGAGCTCGCGCTCGAGCACCGCGACCGCGTGCCGACCTTCAATCGCATCACCAGCGCGATCTTCGACGCGATCCTGGCGCCCTTCGGGCACGGCTTCGCGTGGTTCGACCTGCTCTTGTGGCCGGTCCTGGCCGGCGTCGTCGCGCTGCTGATCTACAAGGCGGTCAGCAACCAGGCCGGGATCGCCGCCGCTAAGCGCCGCATCGTCGTCCACCTCCTCGAGGTCGTCCTCTACCGCGAGGACGTGCTCGGCGTCGTCGGCTCGACCGCGCGCGGCCTCGGGCAGAACCTGCGCTACCTCGGCTACAACGTCGTGCCGATGCTGGTGATGATCGTGCCGATGACGATCATCCTGGTGCAGCTCGTCGCGCACTACGCGTACGCGCCGCTCGCGCGCGGCGACGTGCAGCTCCTCGCGGTGACGCTCGCGCCCGGCGCGAGCGCGACCGCGCGCGACGTGTCGGCCGACTTCCCGCCCGGCGTCGCCGTGCAGGCGGGTCCCGTGCGCACCGCGGACGGCCGCGTGTTCTGGCGGCTCGAGATGGTCGAGGACGGCGACCACGCGATCGTGCTGCGCGCGGGCGACGAGGTGCAGGAGAAGGTCGTGGCGGTCGGCGACGGACCGCGCAAGGTGCCGGTGCTGCGCACGCGCGGCTGGGAGGCGCTGCTCTATCCCGGCGAGGCGGCGCTGCCGGCGGGGTCCGAGTTCGAGAGCATCGAGCTGAGGACGCCGAGCCGCGACCTGAGCCCGCTGCCGAGCGGCGAGGGCGGCATCCTGCTCTGGTTCTTCGCGGCTTCGCTGATCGCCGGCTTCCTGCTGCGCAAGCGGCTCGGCGTGACGCTCTGAGGTGATGGGCGTGGGCGTGCTCGACTCTCTTCGCGACCTGCTCTCGCGCCGCAGGTACGGCGAGCCGATCGTCGTCGTCTCCGGGCTGCCGCGCAGCGGCACGTCGATGATGATGAAGATGCTCGACGCGGCCGGCATCCCGATCATGACCGACGCCGTGCGCGAAGCCGACGTCGACAACCCGAAGGGCTACTTCGAGTACGAGCGCGTCAAGGACCTCGAGAAGGAGCAGGACCGGAGCTGGGTGCGCGAGGCGCGCGGCAAGGCGCTCAAGGTGATCTCCTTCCTGCTCAAGGACCTGCCCGACGACAACGCGTACCGGATCGTCTTCATGCGCCGCGACATCGACGAGGTGCTGGCGAGCCAGAACAAGATGCTCGCGAACCGCGGCGAGGAGGACACGACCGATGACGGCGCGATGGCCGAGGCGTACCGCAGCCACCTCGCCGCCGTGCGCATCATGGCGCGGAGGAAGGTGAACTGGAGCATCGTCGAGGTGCGCTACGACGAGGCGATCCGCGAGCCTGCCAAGGTGGCGCGCATCGTGAACGCGTTCCTCGGCGGCCGCTACGACGAGCGCGCGATGATCGAGGCGGTGGACGAGAAGCTCTACCGCAACCGCAGGTCGGCGTGAGGGAGGGAGCATGACGGCGGTGCGGCGGGATGACGGGTACGACGTTGCGGTGGTCGGCGGCGGGCCGGCCGGGTCCGCCACCGCTGCGCGCCTCGCGCGGCGCGGACGCCGCGTGCTGGTGCTCGAGCGCGACGCCTTCCCGCGCTTCCACATCGGCGAGTCGCTGCTGCCGTGGAGCGACGAGGTGTTCCGCGCGCTCGGGGTCGAGTCCGCGGTCGCGGCGGCGGGCTTCGTCGAGAAGTGGGGCGCGAGCTTCACCAGCGCCGACGGCTCGGTCGAGAAGTACGCCGACTTCTCGCTGGCGCCCGAGACGCCGCGGCCGCAGACCTACCAGGTGCCGCGCGCCGAGTTCGACGCGCTCCTCCTCGAGCACGCGGCGCGCAGCGGCGCCGAGGTCGTGCACGGCGCGCAGGCGCTCGACGCGGACTTCGCGCCGGACGGCGTGACGCTGCGCTGGGCGCAGGACGGCGCGACGCGCGAATCGCGCGTCGCCGCGGTGGTCGACGCGTCGGGGCGCGTGGGCTTCCTCGCGCGCCGCTTCGCCGGGCGGCGCTACGACCCGCTGCTGCGCAACGTCGCCCTGCACGCCTGGTACGAGGGCGTGCCGCGGCGCGACGGTCGGCGCGCGGGCGACATCCGCATGGTGACGCGCCCCGACCGCGGCTGGTTCTGGTTCATCCCCGTGTCGTCGGCGACGATGAGCGTCGGCGTCGTCCTGCCCGCGGCGGTCCACGCGGCGAACGGCGGCGGCTCGCTCGCCGACCAGCTCGACCGCTACGTGTGCGAGACGCCCGCCGCCGCGGCGCTGCTCGCGCCGGCCGAGCGCACCTCCGAGGTCCGCTTCGACGCCGACTACTCCTACGACTCCGAGCGCTACGCGGGCGACCGCTGGCTCGTCGTCGGCGACGCCGGCGCGTTCCTCGACCCGATCTTCTCGACCGGCGTATTGCTCGCGATGCAGTCCGGCATCGAAGCCGCGGACGCGCTCGACGCCGCGCTCACGGCGGGCGACCTCACGCGCCCGCGCTTCTCGCACTACGAGCGCAGCGTCGACGCGCGCTACCGCTACTTCCGCCGCTTCGCGATCGGCTTCTACGACCCCGCGTTCCGCGACATCTTCTTCCGCTCCGACACGCCGCTCGGCATCCGCGAGGCCGTGATCTCGGTGCTCGCCGGCAACTGGCGCCCGTCGCTCGCGACGCGCCTCAGGCTCGCGGCATTCTTCGCGGTGGTCGCGGTGCAGAGGTACGTGCCGATCGCGCCGCGGCTGGGGGATCTGGGGCAGCGCGCGGTGCCGGCGCGGTGAGGCTCGTGGCCTCGCTCGGCTCGCGGGTTTGCACGCAACACTTGGCTCTCTTGCCAATGGACGGGGCGGCGAGTTGAGGGTTGGCTGAGGGGCACATGGCGGCC
>JBFMAS010000369.1:0-3113 GCA_040755575.1 Thermodesulfobacteriota bacterium | reverse complement strand
AGCGCGCGGTGCCGGCGCGGTGAGGCTCGTGGCCTCGCTCGGCTCGCGGGTTTGCACGCAACACTTGGCTCTCTTGCCAATGGACGGGGCGGCGAGTTGAGGGTTGGCTGAGGGGCACATGGCGGCCCGGTGGACGTGCCGACGAGGCTCGCATTCGCTGCCTCCATCGTCGGTGCCCAATAGAAACGGCTCCGCAGCGGCGCCCTCATAGGAGGTGCCGAGCGCGGCCAGGAGTCGCCGGCGTCGCGCGTGCGGAGCAGGACGGCCCCGCTGCCCGTCTGATGGAGCGCGAGCCAGCCCGAGCCGTCGTCGAGAAACGAGCCGACGCCGTACGTGCCCCTCTCCGGAGCCACACCGAGCGCCGCATCGAGGTCTCGCCACGTGACGCCGCCGTCGCGCGACTGCCACAGCGTGTCCCGACGAGGGTCGGCGCCGACGACGATCCACAGGTCGCGGTCACCGGTGCACGCGACGCGCGGATCTTGAAACCCTTCGCCGGAGCCCGTCGCCGTCTCGTACGCAAACGTCGGTCCCTCGCGCCAGCTCCGACCGAAGTCGTCCGACAGGAAGATGCGCGTGCCGAGCGCCAGCAAGCCGCGGCCGGTGCGTAATCAAGCAAACGTCGGACAATGCACGGTCGAACGGCCACGGCGGCACGTGTGCCGCCTCCCAGCGTGCACCGCCGTCTGACGTGACGAGCAGCGTATCGATCTCAGGGAACTCCCCGGTCCCGGTTGCCACCTTGATGAGCGCGTGCTCTCGGTCCACCGCGCGAACGAGGTCGACCCGCAGCACGGGCTCCGAGATCGCGACGTTCGCCGCTTGCTCGACGAAGGACGTTCCGCCGTCGGTGGTGCGAAGAATTCGCCGTCCACCCACCACCCGGCCGATCTCGCGGTCGACGAAGTCGGTATCGACGAGCGCACCGCCGGGGACGTCGAGCACTTCGGTCCAGCTCGCGCCGCCGTCGGTCGAGCGCAGGACCGTCCCCGTCACGGCCGGCGTGTTCCTCTCGACCTCGCCGACGAGCCACACGAGCGGCCCTGGCTCGTCGCCGGCGAGCGGCGGCGGTGCGGGCGTTGGCGCCGGCGGGAGGCCGGTAGGTCCCGGCCGTGGCTGCGCTCCGTCGTCGACCGCCGACGAGCTGCGTGCGAGCCGCCCGAAGATCAGCTCGGGTGCGAGCTCCGGCAGCGCGACCCGCCTCCACGTCCGGCCGCCGTCGCGCGTCTCGAGCAGGCCTTCCTGGAACGAGTACGGCGTGCGCCAGGTCGCGAAGCCGGTGCCGCAGCCGGTTCGGACGACGCTCGTGATCGTCGCGGCCGGCGGATCGAGCAGCACGTCCCCGAGCGTCCACGCCGCGCCACCGTCGTCCGAGTAGGCGCAGAACGGCGTGCCGGCGTCGGTCACCCCGCACACGAAGCCGTGCATCTCGTCGCGAAAGTCGATCGTCAGCGCCTGCCCATTGTCGAGACCGGCGATCGGGCGCGGCTCCGGCTCGATCCCGCCGCCAGCGGGGATGATCGTTAGGACTGCGGGGAGCGTATCGCTCTGGCTCGTCCGGATGACGCCGGCGGCCCAGCCGCGATCGCCGAAGGTCGTGTACTCCAGGGGAGAGAAGCCTGCGATCGACACCGTCTCACGACCGCCGGTGAGGACTTCGAGCGCCACCGCGCCTGCGCTTCGGCGCAGCAGCTCGATCGCGCCCGCGCGGCGGCCGAGCCACGCGCCGAGCCCGTCCGAGCCCAGGAAGGGCGTCTCGGGGATGCCGGGGATCTGCTGCCACCCTCCGCCGCCGTCCTCGAGCGAGCGCGAGAAGATGCGCGGCCCGGGCGTGGCAGCGCTATCGATGCCTGCCATCGCGACCCACGCCGTGAGGACGCCGGTGCTACCGCTGTCGACGTGCAGGTCGATCGCGCCGCGCAGCTCGCGCGGCAGCGTGGCGACGACCGACCACGTCGAGCCGACGTCATCGCTGCGCGTGAGCACGGCCGTGCCGTCCATGTCGAAGCCGGTGCTCCAGAGCACATCGGGTGACGAGAACGTCGTCCGATGTGGACCGCTCGCCGGGTCGAGGTCCGGGAACGGCCCGAGCGCCTGCACGGTGCCCCCGTCGAGCCGCAGGAGCACCGCCCGACCTCGAGGACCAGGGCGGCGATGAGGTGCCCCGCCCGGCGTGGGACGCAGACGAGGATCCATTGCATGACGTCATGGACGCGCGCGGATGCCCGTTTTTTCGTTGCGCGTATGCTGCCGGATGAATCCGCCAAAGGCCCCGCGGCGTTCTGGCACCACGGGGCTCCCCCCCTTCGGGCACCCGCGTCATCGCCGCGCGACATCGCGCGCAACGAGATCGAGGCCGTGCAGGCGGGCCGGGTGGAGCGAAATACGATCTACGTAGTTTGCCAATCAAAGGATTGGCTCGAGCGAAGTAGGGAGATCGGCTGGCAGCGCCGCCGACGAGGCCATGATGTCGCTTCGTGGCGAGGGGGCGGCGCGCGCTTGGCGATTTCGACGGCCGCCTCGAGGGCGCGGCGCCTCGTCGACCGACAGCAGCCCATGGCGTCGCCAGCCGACGCGTAGCAGCCACGTGCGTGCTTCTCGCGTCGGGGACGGGCGAGCTGGCGCCGGGCGCGCGTCGCGGAAGCCGTCGAACCACGCGGCCGAGGAGCAGGGGTCGAGGCCGGCGACCGCGCGGAGGTGCTTGCGCGCGTTGGCGAGCACGTAGACGAGCGCGTTGCGCACCATGCGCGGCGTGTGCAGCGCGCGCGCGTGGTAGCGATCGCCCCACACGGTGCCGCGGCGCGCGAGCGTCCGGTTGAGGGCGAGCGCGCTGCGGATCGCGACGCTGCGCAGGCCGCGCGCGAGCGTGTGCTTGTCGCCGGCCTCGACGAGCATGTGAACGTGATCCGTCTGGACGGAGAAATGCACGACGCGAAAGCGCTTCTCGGGGCAGCGCCGGAAGGATCGCGCGATGGCGTGGTACGCGCGCGGGGTGCGAAGCGACCCGAGCTGCGGCCTCGCGCGCAGGGTGACGAGGACGGGATGATGCTCGTCCAGCTCGGGGCGCGCGCGATGCGCGACCGAGGGCCGGCGTCCGGGCGCGCGCTTGCGGC
>JBFMAS010000368.1:0-2693 GCA_040755575.1 Thermodesulfobacteriota bacterium | reverse complement strand
GCGCATGTCAAGTATATGAACGCGCACTCGGGCGCGGCTAGAAGCTCGCTCGGCATGGGCTGGTGACCCTCCGCTCGGAGGCGGTTGCGTATCGTATCGCGGCCGCGGTCGCCAGCCGCCGCCGCGAGATCGCGTCAGCGCGCGAGCCCCGCGCCGAGGCCGATCAGCGTGCCGACCGCGAACGCGAGCGCGAAGCCGGTGAGGACCCCGAGCACGCAGACCAGCACGGCGCGGCCGGTCGTCACCTCGAGCGCCTGGCGCACCGCGAGGACCAGCGCGAGCAACGTCAAAACAAAGATGACGAGGCCGAGCACCGCGTACAGCGGGCCGAGCGGCAGCACCCCGGCGAGCCACAGCAGCTTCGGCGCCGACGCGAAGCCGAGCGTGCGCAGCAGCTCCGGGTAGTCCGAGCGCCCGCTCAGCAGCCCGACGCCGATCAGCCAGATCACGCCCGTCGACGCGAGCCAGCCGAGGAAGCCGACCACCACCATCGCGACGATGCCGCCGACGAGCTCGGTCGTGCTCGTCGCCTGGATGCCGCCGATGCCCTGCGCGAGCGAGGACAGCGCGACCACGCCGGCCGCCTGGCCCATCGCGTCGGCGTCGCGTGCCACCTCGGCGAACACCGTCCGGTCGAGGCGCAGGGCCGCGACCAGGCGGTCCGGGAACGGACGCTTCCACTGCGGCGGCGACGGACACGACGTCATGGCGGGATCGACCTCGCTGCTGCCCAACGTCTACGTCGCGGGCGCGGCGTGCGGCAACCGCGTCACGCAGCGCCGCGCGGCGCCGGCAGGCCGAGCGCCTCGGCGAGGTAGGGCAGCGCCTCGTCGGTCAGGGACAGGTCGGGCGCGAGCCGCTTGCCGAGCCCCTCCGCCGTCATCATCGCGACGTTGACCATCGTCATGTGGCTGCGCGCCTGGATGCGGTGGCGGCGCAGGATGTCGAAGATGCGGCCGATCTCGCCGGTCACCTGCAGGTTGGCGAGCCCCCGGCGGCGGACGTTGTCGACGAAGGCGACCATCTCGCGCTCGTAGGCGGCGTAGTCGCGTGTCGCCGCGTGCGTCGCGTTGTCGTGGAACAGCCGCGCGACCGTCACGCCGTCGCCCGACGACAGCGCGAACAGCGTGCGCGCCGTCATCAGGCGGTCGTCGTCGGTGAGCTCGCCGATGAGCCCCAGGTCGAGCAGGACGAGGCGCGCCGGCGGCAGGAAGCGCAGGTTGCCCGGGTGCAGGTCGGCGTGCACGAAGCCGTGCAGGAAGATCATCCGGCAGACGCAGCGCATGCCGGTCGCGACCAGCGCGCGGACGTCGACGCCCTTCGCCTCGAGGTCGTCCTCGTGCACCCCCTCGACGAAGTCCATCGTCAGCACCGCGTCCGAGCACGCCTCGGGGTGGAGGCGCGGGAAGAGGATCTCGGGGTCGTCGGCGAAGTTCGCCGTGAAGCGCGCGTTGTTGCGCGCCTCGTTCGCCAGGTGGATCTGCTCCGCGACCGCGTCGCAGAAGGTGCGCAGCGCGCCCTCGAGCGCCATCAGGCGGACGGTCGGCACGAGGCGCTCGAGCGTGCGGCCGACGAAGAGGAGGATCGAGCGGTCGAGGCGCGCCTTGTCGAGGATGTCCGGGCGGCGCACCTTGACCGCGACGACGTCGCCCGTCGAGCGCAGCACCGCGCGGTGCACCTGCGCGACCGACGCCGCGGCGACCGGCTGCTCCTCGAAGCGCGCGTAGATCTCCTCGAGCGGGCGCCCGAGGTCGTGCTCGACGATGCGCCGCACGTCGTCGAACGGGAACGGCGGCACGCGGTCGCGCAGCAGCGCGAGCTCGTCGACCAGAGCGCGGGGCAACAGGTCGGCGCGCGTCGATGCGATCTGCCCGACCTTGATGAAGGTCGCGCCGAGCGTGGTGCAGAGCCGCGTCAGCGCGCGGCCGAGCGCCGCGGCCCACGCGTCGCGGCGCGTGCCGCGCAGCCGGACGAGCTCGCGCGCGAAGACGGACGCCGCGACGAGCGTCGCGCGCGCCATGTGGAAGCTGCGCACGGTGATGCGCCAGGCGGAGGAGCGGGGGGCAGGCATGGCGGTCGAGCGGGCCGGGACGCTCGCGCGCAGCATAGGCGTTGGCGGCGGCGCGGACCAGCGAGCTCGTCAAGCTGGCTACGACCGGGCGGGGCTCGCGCGCGAGGCCACGAGCCGACCGCGCTGCGTCCGTCTTCTCGTGCGGCCCCGTCGGGACGCTAGCGCGCGAGGATCTGGTACTCGAAGCACGGAAACGCGGCGTCGCCGAAGGAGCCGTCCGCGTTGAAGACCGGGATCCCGCAGACGATGCGGCCGGTGCCGGTCTCGCGGAACAGGAAGCCCGGCTCGAGCCCCGGCGTGCAGACGCAGAGACCCTTGGTCCGCAGCGGGCGGTCGAGGTCGAAGACCTCCTCGAAGGTCGGCGCGTACTTGCCGATCGCCCGGTCGAAGGCGTTCTGCTCGGTGGCGCTCGCGACCCCGGCAAGGGTCGCGACGAGGGCCAGGGCGCAGAGGATCGAACCACGTGGAAGCATGACGTCGCTCCTTTCGCCGACCGCGGGTCGGGCGGAAATGGATGGCCAACGCCTCCCACTGGCACAGCCGGCGCGCCGAGCGCGAGATGGGAGTTCCCCGAGGAGCGCGGATCGAGCTCCGCGCGGTGCGCGGCGGATCCCGAGAGGGC
>JBFMAS010000367.1:0-3016 GCA_040755575.1 Thermodesulfobacteriota bacterium | reverse complement strand
GAGCCGGCCGCGCACAGGAAGCGGCGCCGGCCGAGGCGGCGCTCGTCGTCCTCGCGGAGCGGAAACTCGGGCTCGGTCGGCTCGCTCTTCAGCACAGCGCCTCCTCCAGGCTCTGCTCGGCGCGCGAGCGCGGGGCGTCCGCACCGCCGACCGCGACCGTGCCCGTCGCCGCGGGCACCATGACGTGGTTGCGCGTCACGACCCGCTGCTCGCCGAACAGGAACGCGTTCAGCGGACGCGCGCGGCGCTGGTCGCAGACCTCCTCGTGCGTGCCCCAGAACAGCGCGCCCGACGGGCAGACGGTCGCGCACATCGGCGCGAGGCCGCGCGACGTGCGGCCGTAGCACAGGTCGCACTTCGTCATCAGCTCGCGCGTGGCGTCGATCCGCGGCACGCCGAACGGGCACGCGAGCGCGCAGTTGCCGCAGCCGATGCAGCGCTCGGCCGCCGCCGACAGCACGACGCCGTCGCGGTCGACCTTGATCGCGTCCGCGGGGCAGACGCTCGCGCACGCCGGCTCGCTGCAGTGCATGCACACCGTCGGCGCGGTCTGCACGGAGACGGCGCGCTCGAGGAAGTCGAGGTGGATCATCGGCACGCCGAAGTGGTCCGGGCACTCGCTGCACGCCTCCTCGCAGGCGCGGCAGCCGATGCAGCGGTTCGGGTCAACGTGCAGCGCGCGCACGCGGCTCCTCCAGCCTCTCGATGCGCACCGCGCACACCTTGAACTCCGGGATGCCGGCGACCGGGTCGTAGGCGCGGTTGGTGAGCAGGTTCGCCGACAGCGCGCCGGGCCAGTGGTAGGGAATGAACACGGTGTCGGGGCGGATCGTCGCGACGACGTGCGCGCGGACCTCGACCGCGCCGCGCCGGCTCGCGACGCGCACCCGCTCGCCGTCGGCGACCCGGAGCTTCGCCGCGAGGCGCGGGTGCATCTCGACCTTCGGCTCGGGGTACTGCTGCACGAGCGGGCCGATGCGCCGCGTCTGCGTGCCGGAGAGGAACTGCGACACCACCCGCCCGGTGGTGAGGATGATCGGGTACTCGCCGTCCGTCTCCTCGGCCGGCGGGCGGTGCTCGACGGCGTGGAAGCGCGCGCGGCCGTCCTCGTGCGCGAAGCGCCCGTCCTCGAACAGCCGCGGCGTGCCGGGATGGTCTCGTGTCGGGCAGGGCCAGAAGACGCCCATCTGGCGCTCGATCCTCTCCCAGGTGATGCCGGCGTAGTCGGCCTTGCCGCCGGCCGACACGCGCGCGAGCTCCGTGAAGATGTCGCGCGGGCTCGCGAACGCGAAGCGCTCGCGCTCGCCCAGGCGCGCCGCGAGGTCGCAGACGATGCGCCAGTCGGCGCGCGCCGAGCGTGGCGGCTCGACGGCCTTGCGGATGCGGATCACGCGGCCTTCGACGCTCGTCACCGTGCCCTCGTCCTCCTCCTGCAGCGAGCCGGGCAGGACGAGGTCCGCGTGGCGCGCGGTCTCGGAGAGGAAGAAGTCGATCGCGACGTAGAAGTCGAGGCGCGACAGCGCGTCGCGCGTGAAGGTCGCGTCGGGCAGCGACACCAGCGGGTTGAAGCACAGCGAGAGCAGCCCGCGGATCTCGCGCCGGTGGATCTTCTCGACGATCTCCGGCGCGGTCGCGCCCTTGCCGGGCAGGCGCTCCTCCGGGATGCCCCACAGCCGCGCGACGTGCGCGCGATGCTCGGGGTTCTCGACGTCGCGCGCGCCGGGGAGCTGGTTGCAGCGCTGGCCGTGCTCCCGCCCGCCCTGCCCGTTGCCCTGCCCGGTGATCGAAGCGTAGCCGCAGCCGGCCTTGCCGATCTTGCCGCTCGCGAGCACCAGGTTGATCGCCGCGAGCACGTTGTCGACGCCGCTCGTGTGGTGCTCGAGGCCGCGCGCGTGCAGCAGCATGGTGCGCGGCGCGCGCACCCACATCTCGGCGGCCTCGACGATGCGCGCCGCCGGGATGCCGACCTCGCGCTCGACCGCCTGCGGCGTGTAGCGCTCGACGGTGCGCAGCACGTCCTCGAAGCCGGTCGTGTGGCGGGCGACGAACTCGTGATCGACGCCGCCCAGGCGGATGACGACGTTCAGGATCGCGTTCAGCAGCGCCGCGTCGCGCCCCGGACGCACCGGCAGGAAGAGGTCCGCCGTGCGCGCGATCGGCGTGAGCCGCGGGTCGACCACGACGAGCCGCGCGCCGCGGTCGCGCGCGCGCCAGATGTAGTCCGTCGTGATCGGGCTGCACTCGGACACGTTCGCGCCGAGCACCAGGATCAGGTCGGTCGCGACGATGTCGGCCCAGGGATTGGCGGCGCGGTCGATGCCGAACGCCTTCAGGTTCGCGCTGCCGGCCGCGACCATGCAGAGGCGCCCGTTGTAGTCGACGTGGCGCGTGCCGACCGCGACGCGCGCGAACTTGCCCATCAGGTACGCCTTCTCGTTGGTCAGCGACGCGCCGGAGAGCACCGCCACCGAGTCCGGTCCGTGGTGCGCCTGCAGGCGGCGGACGCGCTCCGCGACCAGGTCGAGCGCCTCGTCCCAGGGGATCTCCGCGAAGCCGTGCCCCGTGCGCACCAGCGGATGCAGCAGGCGGTCCGGGTGGTTGCTCTGCAGGTAGCGCTTGACGCCCTTCGGACAGAGCTTGCCGCGGTTGAACGGGAACTCCTCCCAGGGCTCGACGCCGACCACGCGCTCGTCCTTGACGACGAGCTTCACGCCGCACTGCTGGCCGCAGAAGCAGCAGTGCGTCTCCACCTTGCGGTCGGGCTCGGCGCGCGCCGCGAAGCCGCCGGGCGGCGCGAACGCGAGGCGCGGGCCGTGCTCGGCGATCAGCGCCTCGATGGTCGTGCTGGGGATCGCCATGGCTCAGGCCGCGCTCCGCGCCGCGCTGCGCGGCTGCGGCGCGGGCAGGCGCACGCCCGACGTGGGCGGCTGGAAGGACGCGCCGACGAGCCGCGCCTGCGACGCCGCGACGCCGCGACGACGACACGCGGGGCAGCGGTCGAGCTCCGCCGCGAGCG